>NZ_JBFAOO010000245.1:0-9866 GCF_040675265.1 Microbispora sp. NPDC049633 | reverse complement strand
AGCACCGGCGGCCTGACCGACCTCAAGCTGCTGGGCCCGGCCTGCCAGTTCCACAACCGCGACCGCTACCAGCACCCCGACCGCTACACCCGCCGCAAGGCCGGCACGGACCGTTGGGCCTTCACCTACCACCCGGCCCGGACCAGACGGGTGCGCGGATGACGGCCACGAGGCGAGGGGGGCGGATGCCGTGACCACAGTTGCGCGGACAGGGCCTGCTGCAGGGCGAAGGTGGCGCGAATCGTGGTGATGCGGGTGGTCATCGTGCTGTCCGACCAGCCGCCCCGCGCGAGCACCCGATGCAGGAAACGCGTGCCGTAGCCGGCGTCGACGGCCGCCAGGTCCTCGGCGGGATCACCGATCGCGTGCCTGCCGCCCTCCGCCAGCGGCCCAGCAGCGCGCGATTCGCCAGGGTGATCTCCACGAGGCGTCGGCTACTCGAACAGGCCGGGCGGGGGGACGGGGGCGAGGACGGCGTCGCCGTCGCGGATGGGAGCGGCCCCCGCGACCAGCCGGGTGAGGTCCTCGTCCGCCACGCACCGGGCCTGCGTGAGGCCGCCGGCCGCCTTCCTGGTCAGTCCCTCGATCGGCAGGTCGCCGGGCGAGGCCGCCAGGATGACGTTGCCGAACCTGCGCCCGCGCAGGATGCCGGGTTCGGCAAGCAGCGCGACATGCGGGAAGACGCGGCTCACCGTGGAGGCGACCCGCTTGACGAAGGGCAGGCCCTTGCCGTCCGCCACGTTGATCAGCGCCGTGCCGGAGGGGCGCAGTACGCGCGCGATCTCCGCCATGTACTGGACGGTCGCCAGTTCGACCGGCATCGTCGCGCCCGAGAACGCGTCGAGCACGAACAGGTCGGCCGAGTCGTCCCCGAGGTCCGCCGTCGCCGCGCGGCCGTCCACGACCCGGACTTTCAGCCGGGGCACCGACTTGAGGCTGAGCTGGTCGCGCACGAGCTGGACCAGCGCGGCGTCCGGCTCCGCGACGATGTGCCGGGAACCGGGCCGCCGGGCGGAGACGTAGCGCGGGATCGTGCAGGCCCCGCCACCGATGTGGACGGCGTCGAGCGGGCCTTCGGGCAAACAGTCGATCACGCTCGCCATGAGCTGGGTGTAGGAGAAGTCCAGATAGGTGGGATCGGTCAGGTCCACGTACGACTGGGGGACGCCGTCCCTGATCAACATCCATCCGTCCGGCCGGTCGAGGTCACGCAGGAGCTCCACCTCGCCGAAGGTCACCGGGTAGCGGCCTGGCAACGGTTCTCTGCTCCTTGCCACCTATGACTCCTTTCGCGTGATATGAGAACCGTATGCGGAACAGGGCCCTGCTCGCCCTCGTCATGGTCGCCGCGGCCATCTTCGTCTTCGGCGTTGTCGGACTCATTGTGTCCGGCAGGCAGGGGACGGGCTCGGACTTCGTCGCCGCGCCGCGGGGGACACTCGCACCCGTCGGCCCGCAGACGCTCCAGCTCCGCCCCGAGTCATCTCCCGAGCCGTCCCCCGCGGGCTCACCGGAAGGCTCTCCGGACGAGACGGCCGCCGCCTATTTCCAGGCCTGGGTCAAGGGCGACTACGACGCCATGCGCGATCTGGTCGACGAGCCCCCCGGCGACTTCGCGGATCAGCACCGCGCGTTCGAGGACGCCGCTCTGTCCCGCTCGCTGCGGATCGCGGTCGGCGACATGGTCCGCACCGGGGACGAGACGGCCGAGATCCCGTTCACGCAGGAGCGGGACGAGCAGGACGCCGGCCCCTGGCGCTTCGACTCCAGCCTGCATCTCGCCGTACGGGACCTCACCTGGAAGGTGCTCTGGACGCCGGCCGTCCTGCATCCGGAGATCCAGCCGGGCGGCAGTCTGGTCAGGACCGCGCCGGAGGTGGGACCGCTGCAGCCGGTGACCAGGGGCGGGCGGGAGTTCCCGCGTAACTCGGGCGCCGAGGCGTACCTCCAGAACCTGGTGAACCAGGGAGTGGCGCCCGCGACGGGCGTGGCCGTGGGGTGGACGCTGGAGGTAGACAATCCGGGCCTGCCGACGAAGACCGTCCTGTCCTACAAGCCGGACAAGCGGCCGGCCGGCGTACGGACCACGATCGACTACGCGACGCAGGCCGCGGCGGCCCGGGCGCTCGACGGCGTGCAGCGCGGCGCCATCGTGGCCGTGCGGTCGTCGACGGGGGAGATCCTCGCGGTCGCCGACCGGCTGGGCGGCCGGGCGGCGTTCGAGCGCAAGTACGCCCCCGGCTCGACGTTCAAGACGATCACGGCGGCGGCGCTGCTCGGCAACGGCCTGTCTCCGGACAGCACGGTGGACTGCCCGGCGGCTTACCAGATCCCGATGCACCGGTCGATCCCCAACTACCGCAACGAGAGCCACGGGACGGTGACGCTGCGGCAGGCGTTCGCGCTGTCGTGCAACACCACGTTCGCCCGGCTGACGATCGAGCGGCTGAGCGGCGACACGCTGGTCGACCAGGCCAGGGCGTTCGGCTTCGGGGTGCCGGGGGAGAGCGCCGGCACGAGCACGTGCGGCAGCCTGCGGCGGCCGGAGAACCCGGACGCGCTCGCCGAGGACTCTTTCGGTCAGGGCACGGTCGAGGCGACCCCGCTGTGCATGGCGCTGGTCGCCGCCGCCGTGGAGAGCGGCGAGTGGCGGCCGGCCCGCCCGCTGGCGGACGACGCGTCGCAGGGGGAGTTGCCGCAGAGCGTGCCCCTGCCGTCGAACGTGGCGGAGGGACTGCGTTCGCTGATGGGCGCGGTCACGGTCGACGGGACCGCCGCCGGGTCGGAGCTGCCCCAAGGGGTCGCGGGCAAGACCGGCACCGCCGAGGACTGGGAGGGCGGGCAGGACCACGCCTGGTTCATCGGTTATCGAGGTGACCTCGCCTTCGCCGTGTTCGTCGAGCACGGCGGCACCGGCCGTGGCGCCGCCGTGCCCATCGCCGCGCGGTTCCTGAGGGCCCTGTGAACCCTCACACGCCGGGCCAGGCGAACCGGTGGGTGTGGATCCCGAAATAGGTGAACGCCTCGGCCCGGGTGACGCCCGGCACCCGCTTGACGTGGTCGTTCAGCACGGTGAGAAGCTCGGCCGGCTCCCGGCACACCACCTCGGCGAACAGGTCGAACGAGCCCGCCGTGAGCACCACGTAGATCACGCCGGACAGCTCGCTGATCCGGTCGGCGACCTCGTGCACGTCGCTGTCCACGCGGACGCCGATCAGCGCCATGACCGGCAGGCCCAGCGCCATCGGGTCGGTCACGCCGACGATCTGCACGACGCCCTCGTCGCGCAGCCGCTGCACACGTTGCCGTACGGCGGGCGCCGACAGGCCGGTGGCCTCGGCGAGCGCGGTGTAGGAGGCCCGGCCGTCCCGCTGCAGCTCGCGCAGCAGGACCCTGTCGACCTCGTCGAGAGTCATGAGACGAGGTCCGCCACGGCCGCGGCGAACACCTCGTGGTGGAGATCCACGTCGGCCTCGGTGGTGGCGGGCGACATCAGCGCCATGTTGTGGAACGGCGTGAGCAGCACGCCCCGGTTGGCCAGGTAGACGTGCAGGTAGTCGTCCAGGTCGGGGTCGCCGGCCGCGTTCGACTCGCCGCCGTTGCGGGGCGCGGGGCTGGTGAAGCGATACTCGGCGCGCGCACCGAGCCGGGTGACCGACCACGGCAGGCCGTGCGCGTCGATCACCTCCTGGACGCCCTTGGCGAAGCGGGTCGCCAGTTCGGTCATGGCGGCGAACGCGTCGTCGGTGAGCACGTGCTCCAGCGTCGCGCGCATCGCGGCGACCGACAGGGCGTTGCCGGCCAGCGTGCCGCCGACGCCGCCCATGTCGACCAGGTCGAGGCCTTCCATCGCCTCGATGCGCGCCGCGACCTCGGCGGACAGGCCGTATCCGCCGCTGGGGATGCCGCCGCCGATCGCCTTGCCGATCGTGACGATGTCGGGGTGCAGGTCCCAGGCCTTCGTGCAGCCGCCCGGGCCCGCCGAGAGGGTGTGCGTCTCGTCGTTGATCAGCAGGCTGCCGTATCGCCGGGTCAGCTCCCGCACGCCCTCCAGGTAACCCGGTTCGGGCAGCACGATCCCGATGTTGGTGAGGGCGGGCTCCATGAGGACCGCCGCGACGTCGCCGTAGGCCAGTTCGCGCTCCAGCGAGGGCAGGTCGTTGAACTCGACGACGCGCGAGGTGACGGTGGGGTCGACCGGCGCGCCGACGTTGCCTTCCCGCGAGACCTGCTCGCCGTCCGGGCCGACCACGATCAGCACCTCGTCGACGCTGCCGTGGTAGCAGTAGCTGTTCACGAGGATCTTGGGCCTGCCGGTGATCGCCCTGGCCAGCCGGATCGCCCACCGGTTGGCGTCCGTGGCCGTCAGCGAGAAGCTCCAGTAGGGCAGGCCGAACCGCCGGCCCAGCTCGGCGCCGACCCAGGCGGCGTCCTCGGTCGGCATCATGACCGTGGCACCGCCCAGCCGGCCGAACCGGTCGGCCACCGCCTCCACGGTGGCCCGGGGCGAGTGTCCCGCCATCGCGCCCGTGTCGCCGAGGCAGAGGTCGACGTACTCGTGGCCGTCCAGGTCGGTGACGCGGGCGCCGCGGGCCTCGGCCAGGTAGAGCGGGAAGCCCGCCGCCGTCTTGTTCATCCACGTCATCGGCACGCCGCCGAACAGGTGGCCTCTCGCCTGCTCGTACGCGGCGGCCGAGCGCGGGTTGCGCTCCCGGAACGCGCCGCGCTCGCGGTCGAGGAGCCGGGCCAGGCGAGTACGGTCGATCATCATCCCTGCCTCAGAAAAGATCGCTGAATCCGTTTCGGGTTACGGAATCTGAAGCAAAGGTACACAAATGGTTCCGAAACGTCATCCCATGGTCGTGAGCCGCGGCCTCGTCGCGGGCGCGCACCGTGGCCAGATCTGGTTGTGGGCCAGCCTTTCGGGAATCACGTTCACCCGCAGGCCGCCCGTAATGAGCTTCTCAAGACGCCGAACCTACCCTTGCGGACTGAAAGATGTCCTCCATAGGTGCTATCTGGACGAAAACTATTCACATAGATGGCCGTCTGTGAGGGAATCATCTCGTTTCCCAGTATGACGCGGAGGCGAAATGGACCCCACCGCCGTACACGACGCCCTCGCCCGGCACCTGCTCGTCGACGGTTACCGTCTGGTGCTCGACCTGGACAGAAGCGCGGGCTCCTGGCTGGTCGACGCCCGCGACGACCGGAGGTATCTGGACTTCTACACGTTCTTCGCGTCGTCGCCGCTCGGGGTGAACCCGTTCGCCGGCGACCCGGAGTTCGTGGCACTGCTCGGCCGGGTGGCGGCCAACAAGCCGGCCAACTCCGACATGTACACCGTCCACCTCGCCGAGTTCGTGGAGACGTTCCGGCGCGTGCTCGGCGACCCCGAACTGCCGCACCTGTTCTTCGTCGAAGGCGGGTCGGCGGCCGTGGAGAACGCGCTCAAGTGCGCCTTCGACTGGAAGAGCCGCTGGAATGAGGCCCACGGCCGCCACCCCGGCCTCGGCACCCGCGTCCTCCATCTCACCCGGGCCTTCCACGGCCGCGGCGGCTACACGCTCTCGCTCACCAACACCGACCCGGTCAAGACCGACAGGTTCCCCCGGTTCTGCTGGCCGCGCATCGACGTTCCCGCCATCCACCTCGGGAACGTCGAACGGGCCGAGAAGCGCGCGCTGGCGCAGGCCAGAGAGGCGTTCGAACGGTTCCGCCACGACATCGCCTGCTTCATCGCCGAGCCGATCCAGGGCGAGGGCGGCGACAACCACATGCGCCCCGAGTTCCTCCAGGCGATGCAGGCGCTCTGCCACGAGTACGAGGCTCTGTTCGTCGTGGACGAGGTGCAGACCGGCGTCGGCCTGACCGGCACCCCCTGGGCCTACCAGCAGCTGGGGCTGGCCCCCGACATCGTGGCCTTCGCGAAGAAGGTTCAGGTCGGCGGCATCATGGCGGGCCGCAGGGTGGACCTCGTGCCCGACAACGTGTTCCGGGTGAGCGGCAGGATCAACTCCACCTGGGGCGGCGGCCTGGTCGACATGGTCCGCTCCCGCCGCCTGCTGGAGATCATCGAACGGGACGGCCTGATCCCCAGGGCGGCCATCCTGGGCGAGAAGCTGCTGGGCGCCCTGCGGGGACTGGAGGCCGACGGCCTGGTCGCCAACGCCCGCGGACGCGGGCTCATGTGCGCCTTCGACGTCCCCGACCCCGGAGGGTTGGTCGCCCGGCTCAGGGAGGAGCACGCGATCCTGGTGCTGCGCTGCGGCGAACGGTCGGTGCGGCTGCGCCCCGCCCTGTCCGTCCAGCCCGACGAGCTCGAGTACGGGCTCGCCGGACTGCGCGCCGCTCTGCTCGGAGCCGGCCGGTCACTGTCCTGAGGAGGGCTCGGCCTCGCCGCGCCAGCGGCAGATCGCCGTGACCCGCGACTCCACCCCGAGCTTGGCGTAGATGCGGTTCACATGGTTCTTCACGGTCTTCTCGCTCAGGAACAGCCGCTGGGCGATCTCGCCATTGGAGTGACCGGTCGCGATCAGCTCCATGACCTCGCTCTCGCGCTTGCTCAGCCCCATTGCGGTGCGGTCGTCGATTCTCATCCGGCCTCCGTCGAAGACGTCAGAGATCGCCGAGGCCCCCGCACGGCGGTTGTGAGCGAGAGCATAACCCGCAATATCCACCTTTGGGGCAAAGAGTGCTTACTTGCCCGCGTCAACGCCTCCACGGACCGTGACGGTCGTGAGACGCGGATCGGCGGCGATCTCCTCGGCGGTGAAGCGCTCGGTGACCCAACCGCCGCGCGAGAACAGGGCCGTCTGGTCGGTGTGATGCGGCGAGGCGGGGTTGGCGGACAGGGAGTAGGTGAGGACGGTGCGCGTACGCGGCCCACCGGGGGTGAGTTCGACGGCCATCATGAAGCTGGAGCCGGTGTCCACCTCCGGGTAGCGTCCGTCCGCGCTCAGCGGTCCGCGCATGCGCACCCGGTCGAAGCAGCCCTCCCCTTCGGTGCAGCCGGGGATCGGGATGGAGGAGTAGCTCTGGGCCTGCCCGGGAGTGAGCGTCAGCGGGATCCCGTTGGTCCGGAAGAACAGCACGGCGTCGGCGAGGGCCTGCCGTACGGCCGGGTCGTTCTTGAGCCCGCGAGGGGTGGTCAGCGGACGCGCGGGGTCGAACGGCACCCGCCACGCGGCATGACCGAGCCGGGTGAAGATCTCTCGCCAGAGGATCGCGCCCTCGCCGTCCAGGGTGGCGCGCCCGTCCCACTTCCCCAGCGTCCGGCAGGCCTCGCGGACGTCCGCCCGGGAGTCGGTACGGCACATCTTCAGCAGGTCGTCGCGCATCAGCTCGAAGGTGAGGTTGCGCTTGCCGTGCACCGTGGCCTGCAGCGTCTCCAGCGTGAATCCGGGCGCGCCGAGCCCGTCGGTCCCGGACAGCCGCCGGGCGATCATGTCGAGGCCGACCCGGGGGCGCGGCTCCAGGTCCGTGCCCGTCTCGCCGTACGCCTTGGGATAACCGGTGAGCGGCTTCGCCGGGTTCGTCATCCAGTAGGTGTTGTTGGAGTTGGCCACGTAGTCGGCGCGGATCAGTTTCGGCTGGTTGCCGGGCCCGAAGATGCCCGGCACGACGGCGTCGCCGTCCCTGCCCCACAGGCACGCGGAGGTCGATCCGTCCAGCACGTACGCGTCCAGGCCCGGAACGGGCGAGGGCTTGGCGCAGCGCTTCGCCGAGGCGTCGCTGACGTGGGGGACGACCGAGGCGTCGGCGAAGTAGGCGGTCCCGCTCACGTCGGTGGCGAGGGTGTGGACGAACGGCATCCCCTGGTGGGTCCGCTGGGCCGCGCGCAGCTCGTCGACGCTCCCCGCCCTGGCCATCGCCAGCCATTCGTCGGCCGCCCGCAGGTTGGCGGCGTTCGCGTCGGCCAGCGCGTAGGCGGCCTCGTCGGTGCGCCCGACCGCGAGCACCGGGCCGTAGCGCGAGGTGAGGAGCGTGTGGGCGGAGACGGCGCCGTCCGGCAGGGTGACCTCCACCTCCTGCTCGCCCATCGGCTCCGCCCGGCCGTCCACCATGTAGCTGTGGCCGTCCGCGAGTGCCAGCCGGTAGACGGTGAAGCGCTGGGCGTGGGAGACGGTGTGGGTCCAGGCGACCCTGGCGTTGTGGCCGATCTGGACGACCGGCGTGCCGTACAGGCTGCCGCCGGAGACGTCGAGCACGCCGGGGATGGTGAGCTGGACCTGGTAGAAGCGGCGGATGCCCTGCCAGGGGAAGTGCGGGTCGGCCAGCACCATCCCGCCGCCCCCGCGGGTGGCCTGACGGCCCAGGGCCCAGGCGTTGCTGCCCGCCGCCGGCTTGGGCTGCGGCGGCCTGTCCCCCGGAGGTCCCTCGTCCTCGGGTCCGGCGATCCCGGTGATGGCCTCCTTGAGGGCGGTGCTGGAGACCATCCGGGTGAAGTCGAGGAGGTTGTGCCACATGTCGGTGGCGGTGATCGGGCCGACCCAGGCCTTGCCCCGGCAGGTGGGGTCGGGCAGGTTCGCCACGCCGGTGTCCGCGAGGTAGCGGTTGTATCCGGCGACGTAGCCGTCGACCAGGCGGCGCAGCTCGTCGCTCGGGCCGACCGGTGCGGGCCGGGCCAGCAGCCGCCGCACGACGCCGGAGTCGGCGACGCTCTTGTAGTAGACG
Source organism: Microbispora sp. NPDC049633 (assembly GCF_040675265.1). NCBI lineage: Bacteria > Bacillati > Actinomycetota > Actinomycetes > Streptosporangiales > Streptosporangiaceae > Microbispora > Microbispora sp. NPDC049633. The sequence continues at coordinate 1,190 of NZ_JBFAOO010000245.1, read as the reverse complement.
TCGCTGGCGAGGTTGACGACCGGCTTGACCGGGTCGTCGGACTCCGCCTTCGGGCCGAAGTAGCGGGACCGTTCGCCGCGCAGTGTCACCACCCAGGAGGCGAGCGTGCAGAGGTTGTCCTGGGCGAAGGCGTAGCCGTACCCGAATCCGAGGCCGCCGTAGTCGCCGGCGGTGATGTGCGGGATGCCGTATTCGGTGCGCCGGATCGTGGCCGTGTAACTCCCGCCGGCCGCCTCCGCCGCGGGTACGGCCGCGCCGGCGGGGGCGAGTAACGCCAGCGCGATCACGAGTGGTCTGAGCTTCATCGAGGGCTCCTATTCGAAACGCGCGCTGTCGGGCGCGGTCATGCGCCGCAGCAGCGGCAGCGTCGTGAGGATCAGCAGGAGGGAGGCGGCCAGGCCGCCGCCGAGGGAGGCGAAGTAGACGGGTCCCGGCATCGCGGAGGCCGCGCTCTTCATCGCGAGGGCGTCGAGGAGCGGCTCGGCCACGCCGAAACCGGCGGCGGCCGCGAGGGCGGCGGCCAGCACGAGCGGCAGCGCCGACTCCAGCAGCACCACCGCGGCCAGGGTGCGCGTGGGCGTGCCCGCCAGCCGCAGCAGCGTGAACGGCCGCCTGCGCTCCACCAGGCCGCCGCCGGCCGCCACAACCAGGCCGCAGGCGCCGGCCACCAGGGTGAGCCCGATCACGGCCAGTGCGATGTTCTCCGCCCGGACGTACAGGTCCGCCCTGACCCGGGCGACCTCGGCGAAGGTCATCGGCGCTTCGACGGTGTAACCGGCCAGCAGGGTGCGCAGCCGTTCCAGTGCCGCCGGATCGCGCGTACTGATCACGACGGCCGCCAGGTCGAGCCCGTCGACGGAGGAGACGGGCGGGCTGGCCGGGCCCGCCAGCGGAAGGAGCCTGTCGACGGTGAGGGGGTTGTCGGCGCCGATGATGCGGGCGAAGTTGCCCGCCACGGCGCGAGCGCCCCTGCCGTCGACGTCCCCGGGGCAGCGGCCGAGCACGGGGAAGAGGGCCAGCCCGGCGCACTCGACGACGTACGGCGCGGGTGGCGGGCCGTCGGGCCGCGGGGGGACCTTCTCCATGTCCCCCCGGGCGTATATCGGCAGCACCTCCACGCCCGGGTGGGCGCGCAGCCGGGCGAGCAGCTCCGCGCCCGCCGCCGGGCGGGCGCGGGGGACCGCCTCCGC
>NZ_JBFAOO010000244.1:0-9874 GCF_040675265.1 Microbispora sp. NPDC049633 | reverse complement strand
TCAGCGGTGGCCTCAGCAGCGGCGGGTCGTGGCGTGCCGGGCTGGACGGGGGCGGCATCGGCCGGACCTGTCGCGCCGGAGGGCAGGCTCGGCGCCCCGGCGTCCGCGGCGGGCACGGGCGTGGCATCGGCGACGGGCTGGGCCGCGGCCTGCCGTCCCACCGCGTCCTGACCGTCCTCGCGGCCCGCGTCGTCCCCGGCGGCCTCACGGCTCGGAACGGGCCGGGCGTCCGCGGCCTGCGGAATGGCCCGGGCGGGCTCGGCTGCCGGCTCCCCGGCGGTCTCTGCTGTGGTCTCCGCCGTGCGCTCCACCCTGGCGTCGATGGCCGGCGCGGGGTCGGGGGCGGCGATGAGCGACTGCGGCAGCCGGAAGGGCACCGGGGTCAGTTCGGGCCGGTACGCCGCGGGCTCGTCCGCGTACGGCTCCGGTCGTCCGGACTCGGATCGCCCGGGCTCCGCACGCAGCGGCGGGTTCAGCCGCGGCGGCGGCGGCACGGGCTCGGCCAGCGCGGCCGGCTCGGAGCGCACGGGCTCGGGACGTACGGCAGGCACGCCGAGACCGCGCTCGTCGCGAACCGGATAGGCGGCCTCGTGGGGCAGCGGCGGCACCGGGGCGAGCTTGGACGCGAGGCGGGGCATGAAGGGCCGCACGGTGGCGTCGTCCCGCTCCGGCTCGACGTACTCGGCCGCCGACAGGCGCATGGCCTCGTCGTCGTTGGGGGTGATGTGGCGGCGGCGCGGGTCGAACAGCCACTCGGCGTGCCGGGTGTGACCGTTCCAGACGAAGCCGAGCCGCACCCGCCACAGGTTGTCGTCGCGCTTGGCGGAGTCCCAGTCGATCTCGTCGGCGGGCACGCCGCGCCGGGTCAGCCGCTCGGCGACCAGCTCGCCGAGAGTGGGCCCGGGCGTCGTCTCGCCGGGCATCCGGACCGGGACCCGCTGGGCCTGCTGGGCCATGTACTCGCGCTCCTGGAGAACCGGCCCCTCGAACCAGCGGACTCTCTCCACCGGAATGCCGGCGGTGGCCGCGATCTCCTCAGCCGTCTCGCCGGCACGGATGCGCGCCTGGATCTCCTTGGGACGCAACGGGCTCTCCACTTCGATCTCGTACTGGCCGAGACGGGAGAAGTTGCCGCGGACGGCAGCGCGGAGCCGGTCGTCGACGGGCAGCGTGAAGCGCGTGCCCCGCCCGGCAGTCGCCAGGACGAGGTACGTTCCGTCCTCACTTACCGCGACGAGACGGAGCTCCTGCATGCGAGTCCCTTCGTCGTCGTGCTCTGTCTTCCCCCGGACCCTTGAGTCTCTCGCGTGAGCCGGTTGCCTTCCAGCACCGTACCCGGCATGTCCGAACATCGCCTCGCCAGGGGGCGAGGCAGATGTTGTGACCCCGGTCACATTTTTCGCGTTCACCTTTCCACAACCTGTCGGTCATGTGGGAGTGGCAGTCCGCGGACGGCGGTCGCGCCGCCGATCCGGCCCATAAGGCGAGAGCGAGGGTCGTGTCTCCTCAGGTGGTGCGCGCCCACCGCCCGTCCGTACGGCGCGGGCGTGGCGTACGGCCCCGTGACCGTGCCGTACGCCTTGCGGCCGGACCTGCGGGAGGGTCTCATTCCTGCTTGCTCCCTCGGGTTCGAGTGGCGCGCCGGGCTCTGGTGTGCCCGTGCTCCGCAATGTGCCTGCCCGAGGGCCGGCGCGGGCAACGCGACACGCGGAAGACGCCGGACCGTGGAGAGGGACTTTACGCGGCCATGGGGTCAGGCTTCCCGCGACGCGCCGAGCACGCGGTCGAGGTAATCGTTGGCGAACAGCCCGTCCGGGTCCATCTCGCGGCGCAGCGCGACGAAGTCGCCGAACCTCGGATACACGGTACGCAGGTAGTCCGCGTCCCGGGTGTGCAGCTTGCCCCAGTGGGGCCGGCCCCCCAGCCTGACCATGATCTCCTCCACGCCCTCGAAGTACGCGGGATTGGGGGCGTGGCGGTAGACGTGGCAGGCGACGTACGCCGAGGGCCTGCCGTACGCGGTGGACAGCCAGGCGTCCGAGGGCGGCGTGACCCGCACCTCGACGGGGAAGGTGATCGGCCAGCCCGACCGCTCCACGAGGTCCCGCGTCTCGCGCAGGGCCTGGGCGAGGTGGTGGCGCGGAACGGCGTACTCCATCTCCAGGAAGCGGACCTCGCGCACCGAGGTGAAGACCCGGTAGGACGCGTCGACGGACTCCGACGCGCCGAGCATGCGCGCGGAGACCCCGTTGATCGTGGGCACCGCGCCGGGGAAGCGGGCCCCGAGGGCGCAGGCGGCGCCGAACAGCGTGTTCTCCAGGAAGACGTTGTCGAGCCACCGCTTGAACGCCGCGGGCGGCCGGGCCGGTCCGGCGTCGCGGTTGTTGCGCTTGACCAGGCAGGTGTCGGTGTGGGGGAGCCAGAAGAAGTCGAGGTGGTCGTCGGTCTCCGTCAGGTCGCCGAGCGTCTCGAGGATCCGGCTGAACGCCATCGGATCGCGGCGGGCCCGCAGCAGGAACGCGGGCTCGACCCGGAAGGTGACCGCGGTCAGGACGCCGAGCGCGCCGAGACCCACCCGGGCGGCGTCGAACAGGTCGCCCTCGCGCACGGTCGTCACGGAACCGTCGGCGAGGACCATCTCCAGCTCGACGACCTGGTCGGCGAGGCCGCCGACGTGCCTGCCGGTGCCGTGGGTCCCGGTCTGGATCGCCCCGGCGGCGGTCTGGGCCGTGATGTCGCCCATGTTGGCCAGCGCCAGGCCGCGCCGGTGGAGCTCCTCGTTGAGCGCGTGGAGCGGGGTGCCCGCGGCGACCTTGACCCATCCGTCGCCCGCGCCGAGGACTCCGGTCAGCGCGCCGGGCCGCAGCAGGATGCCGTCGGTGAGCGCGACCCCGGTGAACGAGTGCCCCGTGCCGGTCATGCGGACCCGCCGCCCGGTCCTGGCGGCGTCCCGTACGGCGTCGGCGACCTCGCCCGCCGACGCGGGGGTGCGGACCTCCGCGGGGGTGACCGACTGGTTGCGCGCCCAGTTGACGAAGGCGTCCATGATCCTCCTCGCCCCGGCATCTGCCCCAGGGTGAACATGAACACTACTCATGATCGGGCCGGCTGCCTATGGGCGCGGCCCGCCGCTCAGCCGGTGTACTGACGCCTGCGGACCAGCGCGGAGCCGCCGAGGCCCGCCACCACCGCGAGCAGCGCGCAGGCGTAGGAGAAACCGTACGCGTTGGACGCGCCGAACAGGTCGGTCAGCCGCCCGCCCGCCCACGCGCCGGCGGCCACCCCGAGCCCGAGGGCCGTGGAGATCCACGCCATGCCCTCGGTGAGCTGCTCGGCCGGGACCATCCGCTCGACGAGGGAGAACCCCGTGATGAGCGTGGGGGAGATCGACAGGCCGGCGAGGAAGAGCGCGGGAGCCATCGCCCGGATGTCGTTCATCAGCAGCACGGGCGTGAGCCCGGCCGCGAACAGCGACAGGCCGCGGACGAACCGGCTGCGCAGGCTGATCTTCCACTGGCGGGAGCCGAACCACAGGCCGGAGACCATGCTGCCGGCCGCGATCGAGGCGAGCAGGAATCCGGACGCCGCCTTGCTGCCGTGCTCGTCGGCGAAGGCGACCGTGATGATGTCGACCGAGCCGAACACCGCCCCCATGGCGAGGAAGACGGCCGACAGCATCGCGACCCCGGGGATCGCGATCGGGGGCCGGCCCGTGCTCCGGTGGCGTACGGCCGGCGGTTCCGTGCCGCGGAAGCAGGCGAAGGCGAGGGTGCCCGCCAGGGCCAAGGCGATGGTGGCGATCAGCCCGGCGTACGCGTTGACGCCCGTGGTGAGCGCGGTCACGAAGGCCGGCCCGCCGACGAAGATCACCTCGTCGGCCACCGACTCGAACGAGAACGCGGTGTGCAGCCGGCCGGAGTCCTTGAGCACGTGCGACCAGCGGGCCCGGACCATCGAGCCCAGCGACAGGCCGGTCGCCCCGGACGCCACGCCCGTCGCGTACAGCGTCCACTGCGGCGCCCCGGCGTGCGCGCACAGCATCAGAGCGGTGATCGAGACGGCGTGCAGGAGGATGAACGGGACGAGGACCTTCGCCTGGCCGAACCGGTCCACCAGCCGCCCCGACAGGGGCGCGGCGACGGCGAACGCCAGCGACACCGCCGCCGCGACCGCCCCGGCGGTCGCGTACGACCCGGTCACGGCGGAGATCAGCAGGATGACGCCGATGCCGAGCATCGACATGGGCGCGCGCCCGATGAACCCGGAGATGACGAAGCCCTTGACTCCGGGCGTGCCGAACAGCCCCCGATACGGCCCGACCATGGTGTGTTTCCCTTCCGCACGGTGGTGCGTGTGCGTCCGGGCCGGCCGTTCGACAGCGGCGGCGGTCCCGGGGCGACCCCGGGACACGCGGACGGCGTTTGTCTCCGGTTTGGTTATCGCCTACCCGCATATCATGAGGCAAGTGATTTTTCCGCGTCGGGGGTGCAGGGGCTGAGGTGAGGACACCCACTCATGCCGCCTCCGCGCGGCTCCGCCCGATCGTGACCGGCCTCGCCGTCGTGATCCTGAGCGTCATCACCGCCGGCACCGCCTTCCTGGTCACCTATCCGGACCGGGGCGCGCTGGCGGCGGGCGGCGGCCGTCCGGGGCAGGACGCGGCACGGGCGGAGACCGATGGAGCGCGGGCGGGCGACCCGCCTCCGGCCGCGCGGGCGACGGCGGGAAGCCTCGTGCCCGACCGCACGCTGCCGTCGAGCGCGCCCGTCGTCGGCGGGCCCGGCGTGCAGGTCACGCCGCCGCACCTGCTGGCGATCGCCCCGAAGCGGGTGCCGGAGCGGACCCTGCTGAAGATCGCCAAGCTGCGGCACGTGCAGAAGGTGACGGTCACCGACGGCGGCGCGGTGCACGTGTCGGGCACGGCCCTGCGGCTGCTCGCGGTCGACCCGGCCAAGTTCCGGTCGTGGACGCCCAAGCGCGTGGCCGACCACCCGGAGGTGTGGAGCGCGCTCGCCCGTGGCGAGATCGTCGCCGACGTGGCCACGATCAAGCGTCTCGGCATGGTCCTCGGCGCGGAGTACCAGATCGACCGCGGCCCCAGGCTGCGCGTCGCGGCCTCGGCCTCGCTCGGGCTGCCCGGGGTGGACGGCCTGGTCAGCCAGGACCTGGGACACAGGCTCGGCTTCCCCGGCGGCGTCGTGGTGCTGGTCCACGGCGACCCGGGCAAGGTGAGCGACACGGCGGTCAGGCGCCTGCTCGGCAAGGGCGCGCAGGTCGTCAGGGTCGGGCAGGCCGCGGCCCGGCCGCATGCCACGGCGACACCGGGACAGGCCCTGGTGGGGCGGCCCGGGAGCTACCTGGACCTCTACCAGCGGGCCGCCACCGTCTGCCCCGGCCTCTCGTGGACCGTCCTCGCCGCCATCGGGCAGGTCGAGAGCAGCCACGGCCGCAACAACGGCCCTTCGTCGGCGGGGGCGCTCGGGCCGATGCAGTTCATGCCCGCCACCTGGAAGGCGTACGGCGTGGACGGCGACGGCGACGGCGAGGCGGACATCTGGAGCCCGTACGACGCGGTGCCGTCGGCCGCCAAATACCTGTGCGCCAACGGAGCCGGCGCCGGCGGTGACAAGCTCAGGAAGGCCGTCTGGTTCTACAACCACTCTTGGGACTACGTGAACAAGGTCCTGTCCCTCGCGGACGCCTACGCCCGCGCGTACGCCTCCTGATCCCGACGAAACCTAGGACGGCGGGCGGGCGGGCCGCACGGGCGCCGGGCAGCAGGTCGCCGGGCACGGAGCGGGCTCGGGCTCGGCGAGCAGTTCGGCCACCATCGACACGAACCGCGGGTGGGTGCCCGCGGTCGAGGCCCTGGTGAGGGCCATGCCGAGCTTCTCGGCCGTGGCCGCCGCCTCGACATCGAGGTCGTAGACGACCTCCATGTGGTCGGAGACGAACCCGATGGGCACCAGGACGGCCGACCGCACGCCCTCGGCGTGCAGCGCCTCCAGATGGTCGCAGACGTCGGGCTCCAGCCAGGGCACCTGCGGCGGGCCGCTGCGGCTCTGCCAGACCAGGTCCCAGGCCCGCCCCTCGCCGAGCCGTGCCTCACCGATTTGGGCGGTCACCAGCTCGGCGGCCCGCCTGAGCTGGGCCTCGTACGCGCCGCCCGCAGGCCCCGCCGTACGGGCCATGGAGACGGGGATGCTGTGCGCGGTGAACACGAGCCGGGCCTGATCGCGGTCGCTCTCGGGCAGCCGGCCGAGAGCCTCGCGGGTGTGGTCGACCATCGCCGCGACGAAGCCGGGGTGGTCGTAGTAGTGGCGGAGCTTGACGATCTCGGGGGCGCCGGGGACGGCGGCGCGGGCACGGGCGATGTCGTCGAGGTACTGCCGGCAGCTCGAATAGGAGCTGTAGGCCGCGGTGACGAAGGCCGCCGCCCTGCGGACGCCGTCCTCCTTCATCCGGCGGACCGTGTCCTCCAGGAACGGGTGCCAGTTGCGGTTGCCCCAGTAGACCGGCAGGTCCACGTCGAGCGCGGCGATCAGGTCACGGCACTGCTGGTTGATCGGGCTGACCCCGCCGAACCCCTGGTAGTGCGCCTCGACCTCCAGCAGCCGCTCGCGCGGCACGCCCCGGCCGCGCACGACGTTCTCCAGGAACGGCATGACGTCCTCGGGCTTCTCCGGCCCGCCGAAGGAGACGACGAGCAGGGCGTCGTACCCGTTGGTGCTCCCCATGCGCCACACCTTACGCGGGCGGTACGACGGTCCGGCCCGCGCCTTCGGGGTTGGGCGGGCGGCGCGTCTGCGAGTAGGTTCGAGCGGTGAGCCAATTTCCGGACATCCGTGAATACATGGCCCTGCCGCGTGTGAATTCCCTGCGGCTGTCGCCCGACGGGACCCGGCTCGTGTCCGTGGTCCAGTCGCTCAACCCCGACGGCAAGTCGTACGGCACCGCGCTGTGGGAGCTCCCCCAGGACCCCGGAGGCGAGCCCCGCCGGCTGACCAGGTCGGCGAAGGGGGAGGCGGGGGCCGAGTTCGCCCACGACGGAACCCTGTTCTTCGTCTCCCGCAGGCCCGATGAGACGGCCAAGGAGACCGGCGGCGACAGCGCCGCCCTGTGGGTGCTGCCCGAGCGCGGCGAGCCGGTGCGCGTCGCCACCCGCCCCGGCGGGGTCACCGGCGTGCGTGCGGCCGGCGGCACGGTCGTCTACACCTCCGCGGTGCTGCCCGGCGACTCCGGCACCGAGGAGGAGCGCCGCAAGGCCCGCGAGGAGGCCGGGGTCAGCGCCATCCTGCACGAGGGCTACCCGGTGCGTTACTGGGACCACGACCTCGGCCCCGCGCAGACCCGGATCTTCGCCGGCCGCGCCGCGCGCGAGGACCTGGAGGACGTGCGCGACCTCACGCCCGAGCCCGGCGGCGCGCTGGACGAGCACGTGTCGTTCGACGTCACCCCGGACGGGCGGACCGTGGTCACGACCTGGCGGGTGCCGCTCCCGAGCGGCGACATCCGCTGGGACCTGGTCGCGATCGACGTCGCGGACGGGTCCCGCCGCACGCTCGCGACGTCCGGCGGGCACGATTTCGGCGGCCCGGTCGTGGTGTCTCCCGACGGGCGGCTGGTCGCCTGCGTGCGGGAGGGGCGCGGCACCGAGGAGGTGCCGGTCGCGCTCGACCTGTGGGTGGTCGACCTGGACACGGGCGAGGGACGCGTGGTCGCCGCGGAGATCTTCCCCGCGGCGGTCGCGTGGGCGCCCTCCTCCCGGGAGGTCTTCTTCGCCGCCGACCACCAGGGCCGCCGGCCGGTCTTCCGCGTCCCGCTCGACGGCGCGGTCACCAGGGTGACCCCGGACGACGGTGCGTACGCCGAGCTGTGCCCGGCCCCCGACGGCTCGGTCTACGCCCTGCGCGGCGCGATCGACTCGCCGCCGCGGCCGGTGCGGATCGCCGCCGACGGCTCGGTGACGACGCTGCCCTCGCCCACGCCGCCGCTCGACCTGCCCGGCACGCTGACCGAGGTGAGCGCGACGGCCGAGGACGGGACCGAGATCCGCGGCTGGCTGGTCGTCCCCGCGGAGGCGACCGCCGAGGATCCGGCGCCGTTCCTGCTGTGGATCCACGGCGGTCCGCTGTCGAGCTGGAACGACTGGAGCTGGCGGTGGAACCCCTGGCTCATGGCCCGGCACGGCTACGCCGTGCTGCTGCCCGACCCCTGCCTGTCCACCGGGTACGGCCAGGGCATGATCGAGCGGGGCTGGGGCGACTGGGGACCGGTCACCCACGCCGACCTCATGGCGATCACGGACGAGTGCCTCAAGCGGCCGGAGATCGACGAGCAGCGGACGGCGGCGATGGGCGGCTCCTTCGGCGGCTACATGGCCAACTGGGTCGCCGGGCACACCGACCGGTTCCGGGCCATCGTGACGCACGCCTCGCTGTGGAACCTGGACCAGTTCGCGGGCACGACCGACAGCGCGAACTACTGGCAGCGGGAGTTGGGCGTCCTCGGGTCCGCCCGGTACGCCCGGCTGTCGCCCCACCGGTCGCTCGGAGAGATCAGGACGCCGATGCTGGTGATCCACGGCGACAAGGACTACCGCGTGCCGATCGGCGAGGGTCTGCGGCTGTGGTGGGACCTCCAGCGCTCGGGGGTCGAGTCGAAGTTTCTCTACTTCCCCGACGAGAACCACTGGGTGCTCAAGCCCGGCAACGCGATCGCCTGGTACGAGACCGTCCTGGCCTTCCTGTCCCAGCACGTCCTGGACGAGGAGTGGAGCCGGCCGCCGTCCCTGAGCTGACCGTTGAGTGGCGGTACATCCTGGTTTGGGAGGATGTCATCCGTGCGGCCGACGCCCGAGCCGGGCGCCGGCCGCGCTTCATTCTTGAGCACGTACGAGGAGGGGGCAGGCCAGGATGGACGAGCGGGAGTACCGGCATGACCGCGCACGGGTGGAGGAGCTGCTGGAGTTGGCGGCCGGCATAGCGGAGGAGGCCGGCCAGATGCTCCTCGCCAAGCGGCCCGCGCGGCCCGAGGTGCTCGCAACCAAGTCGAGCCCCACCGACGTCGTCACCGCCCTCGACCGGGCCGCGGAGGAACTGATCCGCGGCAGGATCACCGAGGCCAGGCCGCACGACGCGATCCTCGGTGAGGAGGGCGGCGACACCCCCGGCGAGGGCGCGGTCCGGTGGGTCGTCGACCCCATCGACGGCACGGTCAACTTCCTGTACGGCCTGCCGGACTGGGCGGTGAGCATCGGCGTCGAGGTGGACGGCGAGATCGTCGCGGGCGCGGTGCACAACGTGCCGCGTGGCGAGCTGTTCACCGCGTCGAAGGGCGGAGGCGCCTGGCTGAAGGGGGAGCGGCTGCGCTGCAACACCGGCGTCCCCCTGCCCAAAGCCCTCGTCGCCACCGGGTTCGGCTACGAGGCCGGGCGTCGCCGGGTGCAGGCCGAGGTGCTGGCACAGATCGTGCCCCAGGTCAGGGACATCCGGCGCGGCGGCTCCTGCGCCGTCGATCTCTGCTCCGTCGCGACGGGCCGCGTCGACGCCTACTACGAGCGCGGCACCAACTACTGGGACCACGCGGCGGCGGGCCTGATCGCCGTGGAGGCCGGGGCCCGGCTCGGCGGCCTGAACGGCAGGCCGGTCAGCCCCGACATGGCGCTGTGCGCGGCCCCGGGGCTCTTCGAGGAACTGCACGACCTGCTCGTCCCCCTCGACCCCGAGCGCGACTGAGGGCCCGCGGCTCCGGCAGCGTCCGCGGCGGCCGGCCGGTCGGTTTGGCCGGGGCCCCGGGCCGAGAAAAGGGGGGGGGGGGGCCCGGGCGGGGGGGGGGCGTTGTTCTTTTTTATCTCTAACAACAATTAAAATTT
>NZ_JBFAOO010000243.1:0-9887 GCF_040675265.1 Microbispora sp. NPDC049633 | reverse complement strand
CAAGGAGGACCCGGTGTCGGCGGGCGCGGGCGTCGTCCTGCACGCCAAGCCGGGCGACGCCGTACGCGAGGGCGCGCCGCTGATGACCCTGTACGCCGACGAGGCCGGCCGGTTCGACCGCGCCCTCCAGGCGCTGGAGGGGGCGTACGAGATCGGCGAGGACGGCGGCGCGGACCTGCTGCCGCTGGTCATCGACCGCCTGACGGCCTGAGCGTCGGCTCGGACCGTCGGCGGCCGCGCTCATCCCGCGCTGCCGTCGACGGAGCCGTATTCGCGCACGCCGATCGCCGCGGCCGCCTCGCTCATGACGGCAGTCTCAACAGAACATCCGTTCCCTACATCGAACCAATGTCTGCGTCGTTCGCCGCGAGGGCGTCGCCGAGGGGCGTGCGGTAGTACAGGACCGACCGCCCGGCCCGGCGGCGCCGCACGAGACCGGCGTCGAGGAGCACCTTGAGGTGGCGGCCCACCGACCCCAGCCCCTGATGGGTCAGCGCCACGAGATGCGTCGTGCTCTTCGGCGCGGCGAGCAGCACGAGCACCCGCGCCCGGGCAGGGCCGAGCAGTCTGCCGAGCGCCTCGGGCACCGGCGCCCGGCCGGGCTCGGCCAGCGTTCCCGAGCAGGGGTAGACCAGGGCGTAGTGCCGGCCCGCCGTCCAGGCCTCACCGCCCGTCCGCCCCGCGCCCAGGGACGGCCCTCGGCCGCGGAGACGTGGCGGATCAACCGCAGGCTCTGGTACTCCGGGTCCCGCCGCCGCCTCTACCTCGCCCTGTGGGTGCCGAACGGCCTGATAGTCGGCTGTGAGTCGCTGTACGTCGCCTACGACTCCCGGCACGCCGGGCTGCTGTTCGCCTGTGCCGCCACCGGGATGCTCACCGGCGACATGCTGATGGGGCGGTTCGTCCCGAAGCGGTGGCGCGAGCGGCTGAGTGCTCCGCTGCGGCTGCTGCTCGCCGTGCCGTACCTGGTCTTCCTCGTCCACCCGTCCCGGCCGGTCGCGGTCGCCGCCGTCGTGCTCGCCTCGGCCGGATACTCGGCCGGCCTGCTGCTCCAGGAACGTCTCTTGGCCGTCACCCCCGAGGAGATGAGCGGGCAGGCGCTCGGGCTGCAGTCGTCCGGCGTGCTCACCATGCAGGGGGCCGGCGCGGCGATCGCGGGGGCGGTGGCGCAGGTCACCTCGGCCGCGGCCGCCATGGGCGTGATGGCCGTGGCCTCCGTCGCGGTCACCCTCGCGCTGGCGCCCGGGCTGCGGGCCGACGCGGCCGTGGAGGTCCGCTCCTGCGCGCCTGCCGGGAGGACGGCGTGATCGGCCGTACGAGGCGGTGTGCCAGGGTGGTCCTGCCGCGCCGGACCGGCCGGACGCGCAGAGGGGAGAACCGTGGCGGCTCACCGAGGCATCCGGCATGTCGAGATCGGCGTCGCCGACCTGACCCGCTCGCTTGGCTTCTACCGCGCCCTGCTGGATCTCGCCCCGGCGGACGGCCCGGCCGGGGGACCCGGCGTCGCCTGGCTGCAGGCGGGTCCCGTGCTGCTCAAACTGGTCGAGACGGAAGACGGCGATCTCGGCGGCTGGGTGAACGACGACCTCCAGCGTGGCATCCGGCACATCGGCTTCAAGGTCGGCGACGTCGATCTGCGGGCGGAGCGCGTGCGCGACGCCGGCGTGCCCTTCACACTGCCGCCGCTCGACGCGGTCGGCGGCGTGCGCATCGCGTTCTTCCAGGACCCGGACGGCACCCATCTGGAGATCACCGACAACCACCTCCGGTATCACCGGGTCGCCTCGCCCGAGCTGGCCGAGCGGGAACGGCTGGCCGCCCTGGCCAGGCCGCGTACGGCGCCGCCGGTCTTCGACCACGTGGCGGTCACGTCCGCCGATCTCGGCACGGCGCTGGCCTTCTACCGGGACACGCTCGGCTACGAGGAGATCGGCCAGATAACGCAGGACCAGGACCCCCGCGGCTTCCTGATCACCTATCTGCTGGCCGGGGACGCGGTCATCGAGGTGTTCACGTTCACCGCCCCGACGACGGCGAGCCCGTGGACTCCCGATCCGGGCCGGCACGGCTTCCGGCACATCGCCGTCGCCGTCGGGAACCCGGAGCGGGAGGCCGCGCGGCTGGTGGCCGCCGGGGCACGCGTCGCGGCGGACGGTTCGCTCGTCGACCCCGACGGCGTCCCCCTCCGCCCCTCCTGACCGTCCGGCGCGCCGCGATCAGGCGGGGCGAGGCGCGTCGTCCGGGGCGGGAGGCGCGTAGCCGGCGTTCACGAGGTGCGGGAACAGGTGCGCGGACAGGACGGCCCGATGGGTGGGGATCGCCTCCGCGTGCCGCCGCCGGCCTTCCTCGGTGACGTGGACGAACACGCCGCGCCTGTCCGCCTCGCACAGGGCGCGGGCGACCAGCCCCTCGCGTTCCAGCCGGGCGATGAGGCGCGACAGCGCGCTCTGGCTCAGGTGGACCTGGCCGGCGAGCTCCTGAACGCGGAACTTGGCCGCCCCCGGCTCCGCGCAGGGCGACTGCGTCTCGACCAGGCGCTCCAGCACCTCGAACTCGCTCACGCCGAGCCCGTGCTTGTCGCTGAGCTCCCGCTCCAGCGCACACGACACCTCGGAGTACCGGGCGAGCAGTTCGCGCCAGGCCATGACCACGAAGCCGGTGTCGGTGTCGTTCACGTGAGACCGCCTTTCTTCGCGCGACCATACCATGCGCGCGCAATAGATGCAAACACATTAATTGCTTGTGCATTGAATGCATGTGCATGTAACTTCTCTTGCCATGACTTCCTCCACTCAGGACGAGCGCTGGGGGGCCCGCCTGTGGGGTGCCCTCACCGTCCTCTGCGCCGTCGTGTTCCTCGACGCCCTCGACGTGTCGATGGTCGGGGTGGCGCTCCCGTCCATCCAGGCTGATCTCGGGATGTCCACCTCGTCACTCCAGTGGGTGGTGAGCGGCTACGTGCTGGGGTACGGCGGTCTGCTGCTGCTCGGGGGCCGGACCGCCGACCTGCTCGGGCGCCGCCGGGTGTTCCTGGCCGCCCTGGCCGTCTTCGCGGTCGCCTCGCTGCTCGGCGGACTGATGAGCGACGGGACGCTGTTGATCGCGGCCCGCTTCGTCAAGGGCGTCAGCGCCGCGTTCACCGCGCCCGCCGCTCTGTCCATCATCACCACGACCTTCGCCGAGGGCCCCGCCCGCAACCGGGCCCTGAGCATCTTCACCGCCTGCGGCGCCAGCGGATTCTCGCTCGGGCTGGTCCTGTCCGGCCTGCTCACCGAGATCGGCTGGCGCTGGACGTTCTTCATGCCGGTGCCTGTCGCGATCATCGCTCTGGTGGCCGGGGCGCGGCTGCTCGACCGGGGCGAGGAGCGCGGCGAGGGTGGCCACGACCTCCTCGGCGCCGTGACCATCACGGCGGCCATGCTGCTCATGGTCTTCGCCGTGGTGGAGGCGCCCAAGGTGAGCGTGGCGCGCACGGTGCTGTCGCTCGCCGCGGCCGCCGCCCTGATCGGGCTGTTCGTCTGGCTGGAGCGCCGGGTTCGGCACCCGCTGGTCCGGCTCGGCATCCTGCGCTCCGCGCCGCTCGTCCGGGCCAACATCGGCCTGGTCATCCTGTTCGGGTCGTACGTCGGCTTCCAGTTCGTGGCGATGCAGTACTTCCAGAACCTGCTGGGCTGGAGCGCCCTGGAAACCGCCCTCGCGTTCCTGCCGTCCGGGCTGCTGGTCGCGATCAGCTCGACCAAGATGGGCGGATTCGCCGACCGCTTCGGCACCGCGCGCCTGATCGTGGTGGGCTCGGTGGCGCTGCTCGCGGGGTACGCGGTGTTCCTGCGAGTGGACCTCCACCCCGGCCTGCTCACGATGGTGCTGCCGGGCATGGCCCTGCTGGGCGTCGCGTTCGCGCTGTCGTTCCCCTCGCTCAACATCCAGGCGACCGCGGGGGTCGGCGACGAGGAGCAGGGGCTCGCCTCAGGCCTGCTGAACACCTCCGGCCAGGTCGGCGGAGCAGTGGTGCTGGCGATCGTCACCGCCGTCCTGACCGCGGGGGCGGACGGCGGCGACCCGATCGCCCGATTCCGCGCCGCGATCGTGGTCTCGGCCGGGTTCGCCCTTGTCGGCCTGGCCGTCGCCCTCACCGGGCTCCGGTTCAGGCGGCAGCCGGTCGAGGCACGGGAGGAACCGGTGCTGGAGATGGTCTGACCGTCCGCCGGTTCGGAGGGGCGTCCCGGTCACCGGGGCGCCCCTTTTCCCATGTCCGCAGGGCTGCCGGAGCCAGTGGCGGGCCGGCACCGGGAGCCCGCCGCACGCCTGTGTCCGCTCAGCCGAGCGCCGACATGAACGAGGCGACGAGACGGGACCGGTCCCCGGGGAGCGCGCGCCCGCCGTGGACCATGAACGACGTCGTGGAGGACTGCGGCACGCCGCGCCCGGCGATCCACGAGACCAACTCCCGGCGGCGGTGGTCGAGGTCGATCCTGATCCGGGTGTCCGCGTCCCGGGCCAGATCGGTGATGAGGGCGCGGGCGGTCTCGTCGTCCTCCGCGACGACCGGCCCGACGAACAATCTGCCGGCGCTCCGCCAGGCCGCCCCGTAGCCGGTGATCTCACCATCCCGCTCGACCACCCGGACCTGCTCGGCGAAGGCGAACAGGCGGGTCAGCAGCCGCGAGCGGTCGGCCCCGAAGACCTCGATGTCGAGGGCGCACAGCGCGGCCAGGTCCCGCCCGGGCTCGGCGAGCCGTGAGGCGTCCCGCCCGGGACCCGCGCCGTACGGGTCGTCGCCGGCGTCGAAGTGGCCGACCCGGGCCTCGATCACGCCGACCGTCTCGAAGCCCAGCTTCTCGTACAGGGGCCGGCCGTACTCCGTCGCGCACAGGAACAGGGTCGCGTCGCCGGCCTCCGCCAGGACGTGCTCCAGGAGACGGCGTCCCAGCCCTCGCCCGCCGTGGCGGGAGGCCACCAGCATCATGCCGACCGCGGCCGCCGTCCTGCCGTAGCGGGTGAGGACGACCGTCCCCGCCAGTCCGCCGCCGTCCGGGGCGTCGATGCCGAAGCCCTCGCCGTTCTCCAGCAGGAGCCGCCACTTGCGCTCCTCCCTCGGCCAGGAGCGGTCCTGCGCCAGGTCGAGGCAGTGGGGCAGGTCCGCGAGGCCGAGGCGGCGGACGGGCAGAGCGGAGGGGGCTACGGGCTTCATGGGCACCTTTCCCTTGACGGCCATCCGACGTTGACGCGCTCCCCGGCCTGAAGGCGGGGGATTCAGCCCGTGCCGCTTCATGCGGCACCTCTGAGGCTTCCTGCTTCCTCGCGCCGTGCCGGGGCAGGCCCCGGTCTTACCTGCGCTCCACAGGCGTTTAGCCTGTCCGCCCGTCCGGCGGCCAGGATGTTCTTCGCTGCGTTGATGTCCCGGTCGTGGACGGCCCCGCACGGGCAGGTCCACGACCGGACGGCAAGCGGCATCGACTCGGCGACGGCCCCGCAGTCAGAGCAGAGCTTGGAGGAGGGGAACCACCGGTCGATCCTGGCGAAGTGGCGGCCGTACCGGGCCGCCTTATACTCCAACATGCTCACGAACTGCGACCAGCCCGCATCGTGAACGGACTTGGCAAGGCGGGTACGGCCGAGGCCAGAGGTGGCAAGGTTCTCCACGTACACCGCTTGGTTATCGCGGATGATCTTAGTGGAGAGCTTGTGTGCCCAGTCGCGGCGCGCGTCGGCCACTGCGGCGTGTGCCTTGGCGACCTTGGCCCTGGCCTTCTGGCGGTTCGCTGAACCTTTCTCCTTACGGGACAGTTCCTGCTGTGCCTTGCGCAGGCGTCGCTCGGCACGGCGGAGGAAACGCGGGTTGTCCACCTTCCGGCCGTCGGAGGTGACGGCGAAGTGGGACAGCCCGAGGTCGATCCCGACGTCGGCGGCCGAGTTCGGAAGGGGAACATCGCTGGTCTCGACGACGAACGAGGCGAAGTACCTGTCGGCCGCATCCTTGACCACCGTCACCGAGGATGGTTCGGCGGGCAGGTTCCGTGACCAGCGGACCGGGACGTCACCGATCTTCGGCAGGCGCAGCTTCCCGCCGGGGGTGACGGAGAACCGGGCGTTCTTCGTGAAGCGGATCACCTGCCGGTTGTCCCTCTTGGACCGGAACCGGGGCGGGGCGACCTTCGGCCCCTTCCGCTTCCCCGTCAGGGAGGCGAAGAAGTTCCGGTAGGCGACGTTCAGGTCTGCCAGCGCCTGCTGTAACACCACGGCTGAGACCTCTCCCAGCCAGGAGCGTTCCGAAGTCTTCTTCGCTTCGGTGATGACCCGCTTGGACAACTCTCCATCCGATATGTACGGCTGCCCGTTCTCGCGTGCGTCTTGTCGTGCGCGCAGCCCGTCGTTGAACACCACCCGCGCGCACCCGAACGCGCGGGCCAAGGCCTGACGCTGGCCCGGCGTCGGATAGAGGCGGAAGTTGTACCTGAGCTGCACGTCATGATCCTACCCTTGGTTTATGGCCGAGTATGGAGACATCAGAACTGGCAGGCACTGCGTTTTCGTCCTGCACGCCCACTTGGTTTTCGTGACCAAGTTCCGGCATGGGGTATTCACCGGTGCTCACCTGGAGCGCATGGAGCAGATCATGCGGGACGTCTGCGCGGACTTCGAGTGCGAGTTGGCCGAGTTCAACGGCGAGGCCAACCACGTGCACCTGCTGGTGAACTTCCCGCCCAAGGTCGCCCTGTCCCGGCTCGTCAACAGCCTCAAGGGCGTTTCCTCCCGCCGAATGCGACAGGAGTTCCCCGAACTGGCCCGCCACTACTACCGGGCGAGCAAGCTGTGGTCGGGCTCCTACTTCGCCGGAAGCGTGGGCGGCGCACCGATCAGCGTCCTACGCCAGTACATCGAGCAGCAGAACAGCCCCGTCTGAGCCCCCCGGACGCCGTCCGCCTTGGCGGCGGATCGGCTTTCCCTGCCCCGCTACGCGGGCAAGTCCGCTTCACCCCCGGGCCTGGATGCCGGAGCACTGCGGACGAATCAGGTAGCGCCCCCGGCGCCCCCGCCTGTGGCTGAGCGCCGGTGAGGCGTAGTGCGGATATGCCCATATGACGTGATTCCTGGTGAGCTGACAGACTGGTCGGCATGGTCAGGAGGATCGACGGCCCCACCCGCATCCCGGTGCCGGGCGGCAAGGTCATTGACGAGTACGTCGGCCGCGTCAACAGCGGCGACGAGCAGGTCTCCATCGCGCACATGGTGGCCCCGCCCGGCTGGGAGGAGCCCGCGCAGACCCCGGAGTTCGCCGAGTACACGCTCGTGCTCAAGGGGTCGGTCGTCGTGGAGCACGAGGACGGCACGACCGTGGTCGAGGCGGGCCAGGCGTTCGTCAGCGAGCCCGGCGAGAAGATCCGCTACAGCTCCGGGCCGTCCGGTGCGGAGTACGTGGCCGTCTGCCTGCCCGCGTTCTCCCCGGATACCGCCAATCGCGAGGAGTGAGAATCGGCAGGTCTCGGCGATCCGAAGCCGCTCGGTCCCTGGCTAGGATTGCCGGACGGACGACCGTGGGGAGGAGGGTGGCATGAGTAAGCTGCCCGATTTGGAGGAGATTCGCAGGGCACCCAAGGTGCTCCTGCACGACCATCTCGACGGCGGGCTGCGCCCCGGGACGATCGTCGACCTCGCCCGCGAATGCGGCCACACCCTGCCCACGTACGACCCCGGTGAGCTGGCGGTCTGGTTCAGGGACGCCGCGGACTCGGGTTCGCTGGAGCGCTACCTGGAGACGTTCTCGCACACCGTCGGGGTGATGCAGACGCGCGAGGCGCTGGTCAGGGTGGCGGCGGAGTGTGCCGAGGACCTGGCGGACGACGGCGTGATGTACGCCGAGGTGCGGTACGCGCCGGAGCAGCACACCTCCCTGGGCCTGTCGCTGGACCAGGTCGTCGAGGCCGTGCTGGAGGGCTTCCGGCTCGGCTCGGCCGGACCGGACGGCCGGCCGCGGATCAGGGTGGGCACGCTGCTGACGGCCATGCGCCACCAGGCCCGCTCGATGGAGATCGCCGAGCTCGCCGTACGCTACCGGGACCTCGGCGTGGTGGGGTTCGACATCGCCGGCGCCGAGGCCGGTTACCCGCCCACCCGGCACCTGGACGCGTTCGAGTACCTCCAGCGGGAGAACGCTCACTTCACGATCCACGCGGGTGAGGGGTTCGGGCTGCCGTCGATCTGGCAGGCCATCCAGTGGTGCGGCGCCGACCGCCTGGGCCACGGCGTGCGGATCATCGACGACATCACGGTGTCGGACGACGGCGAGGCCAAGCTCGGCAGGCTGGCGGCGTACGTCCGCGACAAGCGGATCCCGCTGGAGATGTGCCCGACGTCGAACCTGCAGACCGGGGCCGCCCCGTCGATCGCCGAGCATCCGATCGGCCTGCTGCGCCGCCTCTACTTCCGGGTGACGGTCAACACCGACAACCGGCTGATGAGCGGGACGAGCGTGTCGCAGGAGTTCGCCAGGCTGGTGGACGCGTTCGGCTACGACTGGGACGACCTGCAGTGGTTCACGGTCAACGCGATGAAGTCGGCCTTCATCCCGTTCGACGAACGGCTCGCGCTGATCAACGGCGTCATCAAGCCCGGGTACGCGCAGATGAAGTGGCGCGCATGAAACCTCAGGTGTACCGGTCCAAGCTGGCCTGGGTCTGCGGCTGGGCCTGGATGCTGTTCGCCGCCTGGAACGTGTGGGACCTGGTCGCCCACGGGAGCATCCCCAGCGCGCTGATCGCGGGCGCGGTGCTGGGCGTCATCACGGCGCTGGTCTTCGTGATGGCGCTGCGCCCCGCCATCGTGGCCGAGGAGGGCGGCGTCCGCGTGCGCAACGTGCTGCGGAACGCCTACGTCCCCTGGACCGGTGTGGACGACGTGTCCGTGGCCAGCGCCATCGTGATCGAGTCCGGAGACACCACCGTACGCTGCTGGACGCCCCAGGCGACGGCCCGTGAGCGGGCCAGGGCCGCCGGGCGGGCCGCCAAGGCGGCCAAGTCGGCGAACCGGGCCGAACGGGCGGTGGCCGAGGCCGTCGGCGCCCGCACCCACGCCGACTGGGTGGCCGGCCAGCTCACCGAGATGAGCCGGTCCCGCCGGGAGAACTCCTCCGGCGAGACCCGCGTCACCTGGTCTCCGTCCGCCCTGGCGGCCGTCGCCGCCGCGCTCGCCCTGGTCGCGGCCGCCTTCGTCGTCTCCTGACCACGGAGAGGGACCGGCGGCTCCGGAGTGGTCGCCGTCTGCCGAAGGGGTCCGCGTGCGTCTGGCGCGAGTGATCGTCGTCGTTGTGCTCGCCGCCCTCGCGAGCGTCTATGTGGTCGCCGGTGCGCCGATCGCGCTGGCGGTGTTCGGCGTGCAGGTCCTCTATCTGCTGAAGGTCAGGACGTGGTGGCTGCTCGCCGTGCAGGCCGTCCTCGTCTACGCGGCGAGCGTCGCCGGCGGGGTCTCCACCGGGATCCTCGGCTTCCTGGCCGGTTCGCTGCTGCTGACCCGTGCCCATCGTGATGCCGCGCGCGTGCTCGCGCCGCTCGTGGTGGTGAGCGCGGCGCTGATCGACGCCGCCCGGGGCGGGGCGACGGCCGACGCGACGATCACCATGGTGCTGGTCTCGCTGGTCGTCTTCGGCCTCACCCGGCTCGTGGAGCGCGCGGGCGAGATGCACGCCGCCCGGCTCTCGCTGGCCGCCGCGGCCGTGGCCGCCGAGCGGCTGCGCCTCGCCGCCGAGCTCAACGACGGCCTCGGGCGGAGCCTCCAGGTGATCGTCGAGGGCGGTCGCCGCGCGCTCGCGGAACCGCGCGACGCGGCCGAGGTGCTGGCCTCGGTGACCGCCACCGCGCGTGCGGCGCTGACCGACGCCCGCGCCGCCTCCG
>NZ_JBFAOO010000242.1:0-9969 GCF_040675265.1 Microbispora sp. NPDC049633 | reverse complement strand
AAGAGCCCGCCCCGGTTCCGGTCGACCATCACCGCCCAGTCGGCGGCGTCCGGCGGCAGGTCGAAGCCGGCCGCGCGGGCGAGGCCGAGCATCCGCTCCGGCTCGGGGACGTCCACGCCCTCGTCCACGACATGACGCACGTCGAGCAGGGAGCCGGGGTAGTCCTCGCTGATCGCGGCGATCCGCGGCACCCCGGCCAGCCGCAGCAGCAGGGCCGTCGGCAGCGCCGACTGGTGGAAGGACGTGAAGATCACGGCCGCGTCCGGGCCGACGGCGCGGACCTGCTCCACCAGGCGGGCCGCGTGCTCGGAGGTCATCGGCACCCGGTCGGGGTCGATCCACGGCGCGCGCCACTCCAGGACCCGGTCGACGCCGGGCAGCAGCTCCGCCGCGGCCCGGCCGTACGGGCCGGCGAGCATGACGACCTCCCGCGCCCCGGCGGCGACGGCGCGCACGGCGGGCCCCGCGAGCAGGACGTCGCCCGCGTTGTCGGGCCGCACCACCAGAGCGGTCCCGATCACGAGCGCCTCCCCGTCCGCACCCTCACTTCTCCGGTGATCCGGTGCGCGCAGGCCACCGGAGGGATGACCACGCTGGTCACGGCCATGCGCGCGACCTCCTCCGGCGTACGCGGACCCGGGGCGATGCGGGCCCAGGCGAACTCGGCGGTGAGGCCGAGCCACGCGAGCCCGGCGGCGGCGGCGAGCCGCCTCCGGCGGCCCCCGGCGGCCGCCAGCGTGAGCGCGAGCAGGCCCATGCCGGTGGTGAGGGCGTGCCGCTTGAGCCTGCCCGGGTGGCCGCCGCTGATCACCCGCCAGTCACGCCCGTGCACGTGGCGCATGAGCGCGTCCGACGCGTTGCCGCGCTGGAAGCGCACGCTGGACCAGAAGCCGTCGTCGCGCACCGGGTGGCGGGTCAGCCGCTCCCCCTTGACCAGCGAGAACCCCGCGTTCTCGACCCGCAGCGCGAGGTCGGCGTCCTCGCGGTACGCCCCCGGGAAGCGCTCGTCGAACCCGCCGGTCGCCTCCAGGGCGGTCCTGCGATACGCCATGTCGGCGGTGATCCAGTGCGCGCCGGCCAGGCCGGCGGTGTTGCGCTCGGCGTCGGTCGGGCGGCGGTCCGCGGGCAGCGGCACCTCCAGCTGTCCCTGGCTCCCGCCGACGTTCTCGGGCAGGCGGGCGAGGTCCTCCGTCAGCGCGCGCAGCCAGCCGGGGCCGGGCACGACGTCGTCGTCGAGGAACACCACCCACGGCGTCGTCGCCGCCCGCCACCCGGCGTTGCGCGCGGCGGCCGGGCCCCGCCCGCCCGACCTGAGCACGCGTACGCGATCGGGCACGGGCAGCGGCTCCGGGCTCTCCCCCGGCCGGTCGTCCACCACGATCACCTCGGGTCCGCGACCATGAACGGGTCCGAGGGCGGCGAGTGTGGCGGCCAGGCTCGGCCGGCCGATCGTCGGGATCACGACCGTGACCGCCGGCCCCGTCTGTCCACGCGGATCCGTGTGCGGCTCGCTCGCGGACGCCGTGTTCGTCCCCCGGGTCATCTCTGTCGTCATCCGGCGAACACCGCCCCCCTGCGCACGACGTACGGACCGAGGACGAGCACGTCCACCGGGGCGGAGCCGAAGCACTCCAGCGCGTCGCGGGGGTCGTCGACCATCGGGCGGCCGGCCGTGTTGAGGCTCGTGTTGACCACCACCGGCAGCCCGGTGCGGGCCTCGAACTCCTCCAGCAGCCGGGCCAGCAGCGGGTCGCGCCCGCGTTCGACGGTCTGGATCCGGGCCGTGCCGTCGACGTGGACGACCGCGGGGATCCGGTCGCGCCACTCCGGCCGCACGTCGTGGACGAACAGCATGTAAGGGCTCGGCATCGGGCCCCTGCCGAAGATCGTGGAGGCGCGTTCCGCCAGCACCATCGGGGCGATGGGGCGGAACTGCTCGCGGCCCTTGACGTCGTTGAGCCGCTCGGTGTTGCGGGGGTTGCCGGGGTGTGCCAGCAGGGACCGGCGGCCGAGCGCCCGGGGCCCGTACTCGGCGCGTCCCTGGAACCAGGCGATCACGCGGTCCGCGGCGAGCTCGGCGGCCACGGTCGCGGCGAGGTCGGCGGGACGCTCGTACGGCACCCGCGCCACGTCGAGCCAGGCGCCCAGTTCCTCGTCGCTCCAGCCCCGGCCGAGGTCGGCGCCGGGCATCGGGGTGACGGGGTCGCCGCTCGCCTGGGCGAGGTGCAGCGCTCCTCCGAGCGCTGTGCCCGAGTCGCCCGCCGCGGGCTGCACCCACACCTCCTCGAACGGGCCCTCCGCGAACAGCCGGGTGTTGGCCACGCAGTTGAGCGCCACTCCCCCGGCCATCGTGAGACAACGGGCGCCGGTCCGCTCGTGCAGCCATTTCGCGAGGTCGAGCAGCACCTCCTCCAGGCGGATCTGGACGCTCGCCGCGAGGTCGGCGTGGTCGGCCGTCCACTTCTCGCCCTTGCCGAGCGCCTTGGCGTAGACGCTCCAGTCGATCGGCTCGACCCGGAAGCCCCCGTCGCCCGTCGGGTGGATCAGCTCGCGCATCTCGCGCAGGAAGCGCGGCTCGCCGTAGGAGGCGAGGGCCATCACCTTGTACTCGTCGCTCGACCGGAGGAAGCCGAGGTGCTCGGTGAGGTCCTCGTACATGAGCCCGAGGGAGTGCGGCAGCGCCTGGCTCGCGAGGACGGTCAGCTCGCCGTCCCGGTAGTGCCCGGCGAGGTGCGAGACGGCCTCACCCCGGCCGTCGCAGACCAGCACCGCCGACTCGCGGTACGGCGCGGCCAGCCCGGCCGACGCGGCGTGCGCGATGTGGTGGGGGACGAACCGCACCTGGGCGGCGTCGAGACCCGGCAGCGCGGTGGCCAGGAAGTTGGGCGCGCGGCGGGCGTAGGCGGTGCGCAGGTCCTCCCAGCGCTCGTCCTGTCCGGGCCCCCCGGGCACCACGAGGGCGGGGTCGTAGGAGTAGGCGACGCCGTCGAGGTCCTCGGGCCGCAGACCGGCCTGTTCGAGGCACCACGCGGCGGCCAGCTCGGGCAGCTCCCAGGCGGAGAAAGGGACCGGGCGCTTGCCGTGCTTGCGCCGGCTGAAACGCTCTTCTTCCGCTGCGGCGATCACCTCACCATCCACGACCAGCGCGGCGGCTGGATCATGAAAGATCGCGTTTATCCCCAAGAACCGCATCGGTTTCCCTCCGTTGCGCAGTGGAGGTCTGGTTACCGAGAGAAGCGCTACTAAACACTCCTTTGTAGAGAAGTCGACGTCTGTGGGTGATGCACTCAATAACTGCTACTCTGCGTAACCATCGACCGGTGTTTGCCGCTTTGTCCCCCGGGTAGCCCGGCGGGCGATTCGCGCAGGAGGTCGCTCGTGCATGATCCCGCCCACCGGCCCGCCGCGGTGCTCTTCGACCGTGACGGAACGCTCATTTACGACGTCCCTTACAACTCCGACCCTGATCGCGTCGAGCCCGTCGCAGGGGCCAGGGAGGCGCTCGCCCGGCTCCGCGCGGAGGGCATCGCGGTGGGGATCGTGACCAACCAGTCCGGAGTGGCCAAGGGCCTCATCGCGCCGGAGGCCCTCCGGGCCGTGAACGACCGGGTGGACACCCTGCTCGGCCCGTTCGACGTGTGGGAGGTCTGCCCGCACGACGACGGCGACCGCTGCGACTGCCGCAAACCCGCGCCCGGTCTCGTGCTGCGCGCGGCCCGGCGGCTCGGCGTCCCTCCGGAGGGCTGCGTGGTGATCGGCGACATCGGCCGGGACGTGGAGGCGGCCCGCGCCGCCGGCGCGAGGGGCATCCTCGTGCCGACCCCGGTGACGCTGGCGGAGGAGGTGGCGGCCGCCCCCGAGGTGGCGCCCGACCTCGCCGCGGCGATCGATCTGGTGCTCGCGGGGATTCAGCTCACAGCTGAGGATGAGGAGGGCGGGACCAGGGCAGGTGGGTGAGGCAGCGACAGGAGGCACGGTGTTCCGTTGCCTGCAGGACGACGGACGGGGAGCGACGCGATGAAGATCATGGTCTGGCACGTCCACGGTTCGTGGACCACCTCCTTCGTGCACGGGGCGCACGAGTATCTGGTTCCGCTCACCCCCGACCGCGGTCCCGACGGGCGGGGCCGGGCCGACACCTATCCCTGGCCCGGCAGCGTGCGGGAGGTCCCGTACGACCGGTTCGCCGCCGAGGACGTCGACGTGGTCGTCTACCAGCGGCCGCACGAGATCGACCTGGCCCGCGAGTGGCTGGGGCGCGACGTGCCCGGCGTCTACGTGGAGCACAACACCCCTGCGGGGGACGTGCCCAAGAGCCGCCACCCGCTGGCCGACCGGGACGACATCCCGCTCGTCCACGTCACCCACTTCAACGACCTGTTCTGGGACTCCGGGCGTGCCCCGACCCATGTCATCGAGCACGGCGTGGTCGACCCCGGCTACCTCTACACCGGCGAGCTGGCCCGCGCGGGCGTGGTCGTCAACGAGCCGATCCGGCGCTGGCGGGTCGCGGGGACCGACCTGCTGCCCACGTTCGCCGCGACGGCCCCGCTCGACGTGTTCGGTATGAAGGTGACGAACCTGCCGTCCAAGCTCGGCCTGGACAGGGAGATGGAGGCGTTCGAGGACCTCCCGCAGGCCGCCATGCACGCCGAGCTGGCCAGGCGGCGGGTCTACCTGCACCCCTACCGCTGGACCTCGCTCGGCCTGTCGCTCATCGAGGCCATGATGATCGGCATGCCGATCGTCGCGCTCGCCACCACCGAGGCCGTGGAGGCGGTGCCGCCGGAGGCCGGTGTCGTCTCGACCAAGCTGCCCACCCTGCTGCGCGCCCTCGACCGGTTCGCCAACGAGCCCGAACTCGCCGTCCAGGCCGGTAAGGCGGCCCGCGCGGCCGCGCTGGCCCGCTACAACCTCGACCGCTTCCTCGCCGACTGGGACAGGTTGCTCACCTCGATCGTCCCGGCATGATCCGTCGATGGGCCGGCCCCGTCACCTATGGCGTTCCTGGAGAAGGCCTTACCCCCGGATGAGGCCGGCCTGTCCTCCCCCGGACGTACGCTGCAGGGTGGCAAGGGGGAGCCATGCCCGATTCCCGGGAGATCCACGACGCGTTCGCGGAGGCACTCCGCACGCACGACAACAGGCGCCTCCTGGACTGTTTCCACCCGGACGCCGTTCTCGTGACCCCCGTCGGCATGGTCGAGGGGCACGAACAGATCGAGTGGTATTTCGGCCAGTTCTTCTCCACCGTGCCCGACCTGACGACCGAGGTCACCACGATGCGGGTCCACGGTGACACCATCGCCGTCGAATGGGTCACGTCGGGGAGCCAGGCGGGCGGGATGCTGCTCCCGGACGGCACCGAGATCCCCGGCACCGGCTACCCCGTCCGCTGGACGGGATGCGGGATGTGGACGGTGGAAGACGGCAGATTCGTCACCGGGCGCATCTACTACGACCAGCTGGCTCCTTACATGTCGTTGGGCTGCCGGCTCGTACAGGCCGAGCCCGGCTCCGCGGCCGTCCCCGTGGGTGCCCCCGATCCGGAGACCGGACCCCCGTCCGCCGCCGAGTCCCGCGCCGGCGCCATCCGCCGCCTTCTCCGCAGGCTCGCCGGCCGGTGACCCTCCCTGCGGGCAGGCCACTGCGGGGATCTTGAAGGTTTACCGAAGACGGGGCACCGCGAGGGCAGGTGATCCATCCGGGGTGGGAAGAGGCTCCTCATGATGCGCAACCTGGTGAACGGCGCCGTCGGCGGCGCGCTCGCGACGGCCGTGTACAGCGCGATGCTGATGGCGGCGGACAAGGCCGGCGTGCTGGAGGAGCCCCCGCCGCGGCGGTTCGCGCGGCTGACCCTTCCCGGACGCGACAAGCCCAAGAGGGGCGAGAACGTGCTCGGGACGATCGCGCACTTCGCGTTCGGTTCCTCCTGCGGCTCCGTGCTCGGCCTGCTGTCGGCCGGTCAGCGGGTGCCCGTCCCGATCGGCACGGCGTACGGGTTGCTGGTGTGGTATTTCGGCTACCAGGGCCTCGCGCCGAGCATCGGCGCGTACCCGCCCGTGCCCAAGGACCGCGTGGGACGCCAGGCCGCGCTGCTGGCGGGGCACCTGCTGTGGGGCACCGCGCTGGCCCTCGCGCTCAACCGGGTGCGGACCGAGAAGGCGCCGCTGACCGCCGAGATCGCTCCCCGCGTGCGCGAGCAGGTCCGGCGCGTCATGCCCACCCCCCAGCCCGTCTCCGCACGCTGATCCGGCCCGCGCCCGTCCGGCTACCAGAAGCTGGCTTCCGGATACTTCGCCGACGGCCCGTCCAGCAGCGGCCGCCGCTCGCCCTTCAGGTGGATGTCGAGAAAGGCGGTGACGTAGTCCCGGGTGATCCGCAGGGATCGCTCACCGTTCATCGGGGAGACCCGCATGCCGAGCTGCGGCCCGAGCACCGCGTAGTCGACGAAGCTCACGTGCTCGGCACCGGTGACGGTGAGCCAGCGCTTCCACGCGCCGGTGACATGCGGCCAGAACAGGTCCCACGACTTCGGCTCTCCGCCGGCGACCGGCTGCTGCCGAGGGTTGCCGATCATCATGAACGGCTTGGTGATCGGCTTGGCGGGGGTCGTGGGGTTGTAGGAGCCGTCCAGGTTGACCGCGGCCGTGATGCGGTCGCTCACGGCGAGCAGGTGGGCGGCGCTCTGGCCGCCGACCGAGTGCCCGACCATCGCGATCCTGCTCTCGTCGATCAGCCGGTTCCAGCGCCTCGTCCGCTCCAGCCGGTCCAGCACGAACGTCGTGTCCGCCGCCCGCACCCGGGCGACCTTCTCCCCCAGCTCCGGGGTCTGACCACCCGCACCGGCCTCGAACGTGACGGTCCTGCCGTCGGGGAACGTGGTGGCGACCGACTCGTAGGTGTGCTCGATGCCCGCGACCACGTAGCCCCGGCTCGCGAACTTCTCGGCCAGCGAGGTCAGCGTGGCCCGTGGCATGGTCATGCCGGGCGACACGACAACCAGCGGCCATCCGCCCTTCTTCGCCAGCGCGGGCGTGTCGGCGCGGGCGTACGTCCTCGTCTTCGTGAGCGTGGCCGGCGGGAGGTCCTTCAGCTGGGGGAACCCCTTGAGGATCAGCGCCGACTCCTGCGGGGTGACGTACGGCGCGGCCGGGCCCTTCGCCCTCACGGCCGGATACCAGAGGGAGACCATCAGCTCTCGTGGCCTGCCGTCCACCCAGGGGTCGGGCCGGCGGGAGTCGACCAGGTGGACGTCGGACCGTCCGACGGCGTAACGCCCTGTCGGAGCGGGCAGGGCGGGCTCGGGGGCGGCGGTGGCGCCGCCGGTGAGGGGGGCCAGGGCGATCGTGCCGGCGATGAGGAGGTTCTTCATGCCCGTCACCCTGCCGCCCGGTGCTGCCCTACCGTCCCCTGCGAAGGTCACGCGGCGTGCGCGACTTTCGTAGGGGGTCGCTCCGCCGGAGGCCCCAATAGCCTCTGATCGTGACTTCTACCGGCTGGGGCATCCTGGATCGGGCCCTGCCGTGGGCGCTCGGCGGCGTGGTGTTCCTGCTCTGCGCGGGCTCCGCGTACGGCTGGGCCGGTGTCGCGACGACGCTGCCCGCCCCGGTGGCCCTGGCGATCGCCGCTGCCGCGGCGGCGGCCGCCGTCGTCGCCAGGCGTTCGGTGTGGCCGGTGACCGTGGTGGCGGCCGTCGCCTACATCTGGCCGGCCATGTGGCCGCCGGCGGTGGTGGCCTCCTACTACGCGGGCCTGCACCTGGGGCGCCGTCGGACCCTGTGGCTCTACGCGGCCGGTGCGTCCGCCGTGTGGGCGCTGGGCGGAGTCGTTTCCTGCCTGAGCGGCGGCCACCGGGCGCTGACGATGGGCTCCTCGCCCAACGTGCTCATCCTGGGTGGTGCGCTGGTCGGGCTTCCGCTGGTGGCCGGCCTGTGGAGCCACGCCAGGCGGCAGGTGCTCGTGGCCATGCGCGAACAAGCCGAACAGCTGGTGCGGGAACAGGTCCTGCGCGCGGATCAGGCACGCGCCCAGGAACGCGCCCGCATCGCGCGGGAGATGCACGACGTGGTCGCGCACCGGGTGTCGCTGATGGTCCTGCACGCCGGTGCCTTGGAGGTCGGCGCGCCGGACGAGCGTACGGCCCGGGCGGCCGCCCTGATCGGCGACGTCGGCAGGGAGGCTTTGGGCAACCTGCGCGAGGTGCTCGGCGTGCTGCGCGCGCAGGGCACCTCCCGCGACCCGCAGCCCACACTGGCCGACCTCGACCGGCTGCTCGCGCAGTCTCGCGCTCTCGGTCTCGTGGTCAACCGGCGCGACGAGGGCCCGGCCCGCCCGCTCGGGCAGTCCGCGGAACGCACCGCCTACCGGGTGGTGCAGGAGGCGCTGACCAACGCGCACAAGCACGCCGGCGGCGCCGAGACAGACGTGCTCGATGGACGGCCTCACCGCCGCGGGACGGCTCCTACGCGGTGCCGGCGCCCCGAAGGTGGTCATGCTGACCACCTTCGACCTGGACGAGTACGTCCACGAGGCGCTGCGTCTCGGCGCCGTGGGGTTCCTGCTGAAGGACACCCCGCCACGTGAACTCATCACCGCGGTCCACACGGTCGCCGAGGGCAACGCGATGCTCTCCCCCGCCGTGCTGAAGCGGCTTCTCGGCTCGTTCGTGCACAAGGCGCCCTCGCGCGCCGAGGTCGCACGCGAGCGGCTCGCCGCACTCACGGCGAGGGAGGAGGACGTGGTCAGAGCGCTGGCACGCGGCCTGTCCAACGCCGAGATCGGGCGGGAGCTGAAGCTGTCGGAACCGACCGTGAAGGCGCACGTGAGCCGGCTGCTCGCCAAGCTGGGCCTGGCCAACAGGGTGCAGGCGGCGATCCTCGTGCACGACGCCGACCTCGCCTGACGCCGGCGTCCGCCGCCCGGCCCGGGCTTCGCCATACGAAAGTAGGGGTGCCACCCGCCGATCGTCCGATGTGCCGTGACCTGCGGAGTGCCTAACTTCATGGGGTGCCGGCCCTGACCCGCGGCCCTGATCCCTGTAGGGGATGAGCCCGCGTCCGACCCGGGATCTCCCGGATGTCCCCGGTGCTCCCTGGCCGACACGGTGTATGGGTCCCAACGATCGGAGTCACGCTGATGTCGCACGCCCTCCTCGACCTGGTGCAGCAGGTGATGTCGTCGCCCTGGTTATATGTGGCGCTTTTCGCCCTGGCGCTGCTCGACGGGTTCTTCCCTGTCGTGCCGGCCGAGACCTCGGTGATCACCGCCGCGGTGTTCGCCGCTTCGGGCGAGACCAACCTGGCCCTGGTCATCCTGGTCGCGGCTCTCGGGGCCTTCGCCGGTGACCACATCTCCTATTTGATCGGAAACAGGTCGGGGGGCAGGTTGCGGGAGAAGAAGGCGTTCGTCTGGGCGCGGAACGCGCTGGCCGAGCGGGGCGGTCTCGTCCTGGTCGTGGCCAGGTACATCCCCGGCGGGCGAACCGCGACCACGCTCACCATGGGCGCCGTACGGCACCCGTTGCGCTCGTTCACGCTCTTCGACGCGATCGCGGCGGGCTCGTGGGGGGTGTACTCCGGTCTGATCGGCTTCTTCGGCGGGATGGCGTTCGAGAACGACCCGATCAAGGGCCTGCTCCTCGGTCTCGGCATCGCGCTGTCGATCGCCATGGTCGTCGAGCTGGTGAGGTGGCTCAGGAAACGACGCGCCGTCCGGCTCTCCCCGGAGCGTCTTCCCGCGGGCACGTCCGCCTGACCCTGTCGTCACGGCTCACGCCCGGGCACCGGCCCCCGCTCACACGGCGGCGCGCAGGTAGGCGAGGACGGCGAGCACCCGGCGGTGGTCGTCGGCGTCCGGAGGGAGGTCGAGCTTGGCCAGGATGCTCGCGATGTGCTTGGCGACGGCCGCCTCGGAGACGAACAGCGCGCGGGCGGTCGCGGCGTTGGAGCGGCCCTCCGCGACCAGGGC
>NZ_JBFAOO010000241.1:0-10027 GCF_040675265.1 Microbispora sp. NPDC049633 | reverse complement strand
GTCGGCGACCACCAGACCGGTCCGCGGCCCGGCGGGCCGGCCGAGGGCCGCCCCGCCGCCCGCCTCCCACCTGATCCGTACGGCCCGGGCCCAGCCACGGCCCTCGACGAGGGCCTTGAACCCGGCGGCGACGCCGTCCCCGCACCCGCCCGGCGGACGGGGGACGGTCAGGGACAACTCCCCCCACCGGCGCGGCGGCGCCTGGACGCCGCACGCGCCCGCAAGGGCCAGAACCCCCAGCGCGAGGACCGTACGGCGTCGCATTTCGGCACCCTCCTACCCGAAGAGTCCCTTACACGCACAGACTATGAGTAACTACACCATGTCACCACATAACGGACGTTAGGGCTATGGCGATCGGTGCGGGTGGCCCGCCCGGGTCCCTCGATCGCGCGATCAGCTACAAAGGCAGCCATGGAGGACGTCGTCGAGCATCGTTACGGCCGGGACGACATGCGGCTGGTGAAAGCGTCCTTCCGCACGCATCGCTTCGTCCCTCACGGCCACAGCGAGTACGCCGTCGCGGCGATAGAGCGCGGGGTGGAGGCCGTGCGCTACCGCGGCGCCACCGAGCACGCGCACGCGGGCAGCCTGCTCCTACTCGACGCCGACACCATCCACGCCGGCCGCCCCGGCGTCGCCGAGGGCTGGGACTACCGGGTCTTCTACCTCCCGCCGGCGCTGCTGGCGGAACTCGCCGGGCACCGGCCCACCTTTCCCGTTCCGACTCCGCACGACCCGCGTCTGGCCGCCCGCCTGATCCGGCTGCACCGCCGCAAGGACCAGAACTCCCTGGCCGCGCAGGAGGAATTCGAAGCGCTGTGCACCGGGATCCTCGCCCGCTACACACGCCGCGGGATCGCTCCGACGCCACCGGCGCCCGTGACGAAGGTGCAGCGGCACCTGGCCGCCGACCTTCTGCGCACCCCGGCACTGGACGAGCTCGCTCATGTGGCGGGCCTGCCCCGATTCCAGCTGCTGCGCGCCTTCCGCCGCGAAACCGGTGTCACTCCGCACGGCTACCTGCTCCAGCTACGCCTGCGCCGTGCCCAGCAGCTCCTGACCGCCGGGCACACCGTCGCGCGCGCCGCCGCCGAGAGCGGCTTCTACGACCAGGCACATCTGCACCGCCACTTCCGCCGCACGTTCGCGGCCACCCCCGGCCGGTTCGCGCGCAACGACGTACAAGACCGGTACGGCTCGCCCGCCTAACGTCGGCGGCGTGAACGAACACACCAGCCCCGAGTTCTCCCGCAGCGCCCTGCTCACGATCGACCTGCAACGCGACTTCGTCGCCGACATCGCCGGCACCGCCGAGGCGCTGCCCGCGGTCCGGCGCCTGGCGCACGCGTTCCGCCAGGCGGGGAGGCCCATCGTGCACATCGTGCGCTTGTACCTGCCCGACGGCAGCAACGCCGACCTGTGCCGGCGAACGCTGCGCGGCCAGGTCAACCCGCACTCGCCGGGTTCCCGGCTCGCCGACGGGCTGGCGCCCGGAAACGAGCTCGACCCGGACCTGCTGCTGGCGGGACACGCGCAGGAGATCGGCCCGGACGAGCACATCCTGTACAAACCCCGCTGGAGCGCTTTCTTCCGCACCCGGCTGCTGGAACACCTCGCGGAACGCGCCGTGAGCACGGTGGTGGTCGCCGGCTGCAACTACCCGAACTGCCCGCGTTCCACGCTCGTCGACGCCACCGAACGCGACCTGCGCGCTGTCGCCGTCCGCGACGCGCTCTCCGGCTGGACCGCCGACGCGGACCGCGAGATGACCGGCATGGGCATCGTCTGCCTGGACACGAGCGAGGTCGTCGCCGCCACCCGGTCGCGCGTGGCTTCCCCGGCCTGACCGTCGAGTCCCCGGTCCGGGCGCCCCCGACGCCGTACGGCCCGCGCCGGGCGGGCGCGAGCCGTACGGGAGGAAGGGGTTCTACTCGACCGTCACGCTCTTGGCGAGGTTGCGCGGGCGGTCGACGTCGCGGCCGAGGGCGACGGCGGCGTGGTAGGCGAACAGCTGCAGCGGGATCGTGAGCAGGATGGGGTCGAGCTCGACCTCGTTCTTGGGCACCACGATGCAGTCGTCGGCCGCGTCGGAGGTGCGGTGGCCGACCATGAGGATGCGCCCGTGCCGGGCCCGGATCTCGCCCAGCGTGGTGAGGTTCTTGTCCAGCAGCTCGTCGTCCGGGACGATCGCGACCGTCGGCAGCTCGGGGCTGATCAGCGCGAGCGGGCCGTGCTTGAGCTCGCTCGCCGGGTACGCCTCGGCGTGGACGTAGGAGATCTCCTTGAGCTTCTGGGCGCCCTCGCGGGCCACCGGGTAGCCGCGCACCCGGCCGACGAACATCATGCCCGGCGAGTCGGCGTACTTCTTCGCCAGCTCCCTGATCCGGTCCTCCAGCGTGAGGATCTCCTTGATCTGCTCCGGCAGCCGGCGCAGGCCCTCGCAGATCCTGCGGCCGTCGGCCGGCGACAGGTCCCGCACGCGGCCGAGGTGCAGGGCGAGCAGCGCGAACGCCACGGCCGTGGAGGTGAACGCCTTGGTGGAGGCCACCGAGACCTCGGGGCCGGCGTGCAGGTAGATGCCGCCGTCGGTCTCCCGGGCGATGGCGCTGCCGACGGTGTTGACGATGCCGAGCACCCGGCCGCCCTTGCGCTTGAGCTCCTGCACCGCCACGAGCGTGTCGTACGTCTCACCCGACTGGCTGATCGCGACGTACAGCGTGTCGGGCTCCACGACCGGGCTGCGGTAGCGGAACTCCGAGGCGGGCTCGGCGTCGGCGGGGATGCGGGCCAGCTCCTCGATGAGCTGCGCGCCCATCTGCCCCGAGTAGTACGCGGACCCACAGCCGATGATCTTCACGCGGCGGAAGGAACGGATCTCGCGGGCGTCCATGTTGAGGCCGCCGAGGTGGGCGATGTGGAACCGGTCGTCGATGCGGCCGCGCAGCGTGCGGGCGACCGTGTCGGGCTGCTCGGAGATCTCCTTGAGCAGGTAGTGCTCGTAGCCGCCGTTGTCGTAGTGCCCGGCGTCCCAGTCGACGGTGAACGGCTCCTTGGCCGTCTCCCTGGCGTCACTGGTGAACGTGTTGAAGCCGTCGGCCTTGATGACGGCCAGCTCGCCGTCCTCCAGGTGGACGACCTGGCGCGTGTAGCGGATGAGCGCGGCGACGTCGGAGGCGGCGAACATCTCCTTCTCGCCGAGGCCGAGCACGATCGGGCTGCCGTTGCGGGCCACCACGATCTCGCCGGGGCGCTGCTCGTCGATGACGGCGATGCCGTACGTGCCGACCACGCTCTTCAGCGCGCGCAGGACGGCCTCACGCAGCGACTCGGTCTCCTTGACCAGCCGCCCGATGAGCTGCGAGAGCACCTCGCTGTCGGTCTCGCTCTCGAACTTCACGCCCTCGCCCTCCAGGCGGCGGCGCAGCTCGTCGGCGTTCTCGATGATGCCGTTGTGCACGACGGCGATGCGCTGCTCCTGGTCGAGGTGCGGGTGCGCGTTCACGTCACTCGGCGCGCCGTGGGTGGCCCAGCGGGTGTGACCGATGCCGATCGTGCCCTTGAACTTGGCGGGTACCGCCGCCGCCAGGTCGGCGACCCGGCCCTTGACCTTGCGCGTCTTGAGGCTCTTGGCGTTCACGACGGCGAGGCCGGCCGAGTCGTAGCCCCGGTACTCCAGCCGCTGGAGACCTTCGAGCAGGATGGGCGCCGCATCCTTCGGCCCGACATAAGCGACGATTCCGCACATAACCGCTCCTATCCGTAAACGATCCGCCGGAGCTGGCGCAGAGTCAGCTCCGGTGCCGCGACACGTCTTCCCGCGAGCTCGGCGGAGATTCTGGGGAAGATCTGGTCGTTGGTCAGCCCCCTCGACTTGAGTTCGCCGTGGCGGCGCCGCACGTAATCTTCCGCGGGCTCGCCGAAGTACGCCAGAACGTCGGCCACCACGCGGGCCGCCTCCCCCGGCCCCAGCGACGTGGTCCGGGTGAGGTGGCCGATCAGATCCTCGAAGGGATGCCGTGTCGTGGACACAGAGCAGGACCCTAACGCAGTGCTGCCGCCGACTAACAAGTTTCCTGCCCGTTTTCGGGCAGGATCAGTCCAAAAGTATCTTGGCGCGGCGCTGCGGGCCTCCCCTCACCCACGCACGGCGATGTCGGCCACCCTGAGCGACATGACGTGGGGATCGTCGTCGAGGGGCAGCAGGTCCGTGGGCCACCCGCTGACGACGAAGCCGTGCACGCCCCGGCCGGGGAGGCTTCTCAACTCGTCCAGGTTCAGTCCGAAGGCGGTCAGCGACTTCTCGTCGCCCGGTTCGAGCAGAGATACCCAGGTCTCGAACTCCTCCGTGAGCGACGACTCGGCGCCCGACGAGCACCAGGCGTCGAAGCCCCGGGAGTCGCAGTACTTGGAGCCGTCCCAGGAGAAAATGTGCCCGTCATTCGAGCGCGCGGAGGGCCCGCCGACCCCCATCACCGTCATCACCGCCAGCCCGACGAGCAGCGTCCGCTTTTCTCGTATTCGCACCCGCTCATTCGTCTCACACGACCCGCCGATGCGGAACGCGCCCGGAGTACGGTTATCGCCGCTGCAATCCAGCCGCAGTGGGCGCCTCCCCAGCGGACCGGGAATATGGGCCGCTTCTCGACCGCGAGCGGCCGGCCCGGCCGCGCTCGGACCGAAGAATTTGGTCGTATTCGAGCTCGCGGCCCGCCGCGCCGCCGGCAGGTGAACGTCTTGCCTGTCAATTCCCGGCGCCGCGCCGGCCCGATGACCGCGGTACAGCCTCAACGACACGGATGTCGCGCACCGCGGGCTTTGCGAGCAGGCCCAGCAAGTCTTCCTTCGTCATCCAGTTGACCATGAAACCGTACACATGGCCGTCCGCGGCGGCCTCGCGCAAGACGTCTGAATCAAGACCGAGTCTGCGCAGGTTGGAACGATCGTCGTCGGTCAACAGGCCGACCCACTGCTGAAACTGCTTCGTCGCGGAGTGGTCGTCGCATCCGTCCAGGCCGCGTTCAGCACAGCTGTCCAAGGTCGACCAGAAGACCGGCTTGGTCCCGGGACCCGCCGGTGACATGAAGAAGTACTTGTCCCAGCCTTGAGGGCCGAACCCGTACGGCTTCATCTCGTCGAGCAGGTCCGGCTCCGCGAGAGGCCTGGCCAGTTCCACCAGGGCCGTCGCCCACATCGCGTCCCCGAGCTCGCCGATCTCCCGTTCCGCCGCCTTCTTCACAGCCGGATCCGGCCCCTGGCCGCCGGTGAACTCTCGCAGGTACCTCGTCAGATCCGTGCTGGGGAACGAGGGCACGACCGTGAGATCGCCCAGCGGGTTCTCCACCACGTCCTGCCTCCCACTCGAACTGCCGGAGGACTGGCGCTCGACGGACAGAGGAAGGGTGAGGGAGAACATTCCCTCCGGAGGCTGCAGGCGCACTCGATACTCCGGATGGGCGACACGCGTCGCGTTCCCGACGACCGCCAGCATCCGGTGTGCGCGCCGGGCGGACGTCGAGACGAACCACACCGCGACCCCGCCCAGCGCCACGCATATCGCGACAACGAGCAGTCCGGCCACTCGCGAACCCCGGAAACGCGCAGGAGCCGGGTCAGGGATCCCAGCGGCCTTTCCTGCCGCCGTAATCGCTGGAACTCGCACGGTCACCTCCGTCACCGGCCATCCGGAACACTTCAGGCACCGCGGGACCCTAACCCATTTCGCGTACGCTCGGATTCATGGTCGCGCGAAAGGCCTTTATTTCCGGCGCATCAGCAGACGGCCCTGGCGGAACCGCTCGCCTTCGAGAGGCTGGCGCAGCATCCGTCCGATTTCGGTGAAACCCGCCTCGCGGGCCATTCCGGCGAGGTCGTCGATGGGCCAGCGATACGCCGGCGCCGCCTTGTGGTCGAACTCCGACACCGGACCGCCCTCGGCTTCGTAGAAGCCGAGCAGGAGGATGCCGCCGGGGGCCAGTACGCGGCGGAACTCGGCGAAGTACGGCGGCAGTTCCCGAGGCGGGGTGTGGATGACCGAGTACCAGGACAGGATGCCGCCCAGCTCGCCGTCGGCGAGGTCGAGCGCGTCCATGGACCCGACCTCGAAGCGCAGATCGGGATAGGCCGCTCGGGCGAGCTCGATCATCCTGGGCGACAGGTCGACGCCGAAGACGTCCAGTCCCAGGTCGCGCAGGTGCGCGGTCACATAGCCGGGGCCGCAGCCGAGTTCGGCCACGACCCCGGCACCGGTGGTCCGTACGGACTCGGCGAACGCGGCGAGCATCGCGCGGTCCAGCGGCAGGCCGCCGAGCGAGTCCCGGAAGAGCTCGGCGTAGAGGTCGGCGACGGCGTCGTACGCCTCCGCCGTCGCGGTGAGATAGGAAACGGATTCGGTCACGGCGGGCGACTCTAGTCCCTGGGCTCACGCTCCGCGGATCATCGACGGCTCGCCCCCGATGGTCGCCGGCGACCGCTCGCTGGTGGCCGCGCCGGAGGAATGCGAGCCGGGGCGGATCAGGAGCCCTGAGCCGCCCCTCGGCCGGTCGGTGCGGCGATCAGGTCGCCGGGGCCGCGGCGCGCAGCACCTTCATGAACTCGCGCATCCACGCCGGGTGGTCCGGCCAGGCCCGCCCGGTCACGAGGTTCCGGTCGACGTGGGCCTCGCTGTCGACCCACGTGCCGCCGCCGTTCTCGACGTCGAGCGCGCAGGCGGGGTACGCGCTGCTCTCCCGGCCCTTGAGCACCCCGGCCGCCGCGAGCACCAGCGGCCCGTGACACAGCGCGGCGATCGGCTTCCCGGCGTCGGCGAAGTGGCGGACGATCTCCTGGACGTCCCGGTCGCCGCGGATGTACTCCGGGGCGCGCCCGCCCGGGACCACCAGCGCGACGTACTCGTCCGGGTCCACGTCGGCGAAGGCCACGTCGGCCGCCCAGGTGTGGCCCGGCTTCTCGGTGTAGGTGCTGAAGCCTTCGACGAAATCGTGCACCACGAACTGGAGCTTCTTGGCGGACGGCGCCGCGATGTGCGCCTCGTAGCCCTCCTCCAGGAGCCGCTGGTACGGATACATCACCTCCAGGTCCTCGGCCGCGTCACCGGTGATGATGAGCACCTTCGCCATGGCGGAACCCCCTCCTGCGTACGGTCGCGGCCTCATCGTGCGCGCGGCCTCCCCGGCAGGTCAACGTCTCGCCCCACTTCGGTCACGGCCGCGCGTCCGCGTACGGGATCGAGGCCGGTTGGCACCGGCACCCCCGGGAATCCGCTAGAGTTGTTCACGCGTCGCCGGGGAAACCCGAGCGATGGCTGCGGAAGTGGCTCAGTGGTAGAGCATCACCTTGCCAAGGTGAGGGTCGCGGGTTCGAATCCCGTCTTCCGCTCGGAGCCCGGACCATATCCGGGCACGGACGATTAGCTCAGCGGGAGAGCGCTTCCCTGACACGGAAGAGGTCACTGGTTCAATCCCAGTATCGTCCACCACGGTTCGAAGGCCGGATCCGGAATCAGCGGATCCGGCCTTCGGCGTTCCAGGCCCTTGAGGCCGCGAAGTGATCCGGCCGGGTGATGGAAACCGGGTGATGGAGACGGCGCCGTGGACCGGCCGCCTCTCCGTCCCCGTGGACGCCTCCACCTGTGGCGGCGCCGGCCGCTGACATACGGCCGGCGCCGCCGTCGAAATCACGGCAGCCCGATTCCCGGACGAAACCTTTCCGCCGCCACCGGTGCGGCCCCCGCCATTGAGCACCGGTGTCACGATGGGCGCGGCCGGCTCCCCTGCCGGTTCCAGCACCGAGATAATCTTCTACCAATTATCCCGTACGCGCACAATCAATTTACTTCGGAAATCTTACGACTCAGATCTAGATTTCTTCTAAATGACGGACTTTGTCGTCGTTTTCCGAACGCGGGACGGCGAGCACCTGCGGTGCGGCCTCGCGCATCCGGGTACGCAGCCACAGCAGGTGGACGGCCGTCTCGGGGGCGCAGTGACGGGTGAGGTCGAGCAGGTCGTCGTCCCTGAGCCCGCGGGCGGCCTGTGCGAGCACGCTCCAGGACAAATCGCACTCCGTCGCGAGGAGATACAGCCCGTGCAGGTCCCGCAGCAGCACGAGGCCGCCGCCGTCCCCGCCGCCCCGCCCCGGTGTCACACGCGCACGCCGTGCCGTTCCGGGGTCCGCGGCATCGACGCCCGCCCGCTCCCGTTCAGCGGCCGCGCGGACGACCCGCTGGAGATCGGCCGTCTCCAGAGCCCCGGCGTCGA
This sequence comes from Microbispora sp. NPDC049633, assembly GCF_040675265.1. Taxonomy (NCBI): domain Bacteria; kingdom Bacillati; phylum Actinomycetota; class Actinomycetes; order Streptosporangiales; family Streptosporangiaceae; genus Microbispora; species Microbispora sp. NPDC049633. Next base: position 1,769 of record NZ_JBFAOO010000241.1, on the reverse strand, counting down.
AACCTCCGGCGTCGAAGCCCCCAGCGTCGAAGCCCCCGCCGTCGAGAGCCCCGGCGTCGAAACTCGCGGTCTCCAGGCGCGGCGCCTCGAAGGCCGGCGGTCTCAGCCCCGCCGTCCTCGGCTCGGCCCCGATCGCGCGCGGATCGCGCGATCCGCCGGAACGGTACCGCCGCAGGAAGGGCTTCAGCCGCTCGGCGTGATCACGGCACTGCGCGGCCAGCCGCTCGCAGACGCCGCACAGGTCGGGCTCGCGGGGATGGCCGCGCCGCAGGGCGCGGAACCCCGACGACAGCTCGTGCTGCGTCCGGGAGAGCGTCTCCAGGTAGCGCGCCAGATGCTCGCTCACGGAGCGCCCCACCCGCGGGCCACGTCCCCCCCAGCGGTACGTGTGCGCGCAAGGACCATCTCTCGTCGCTTCCTTCCGGTAGGCCGACCCACCTCATCTCCGGTGAACGCGGACGTCAGACCTCCTCGTACCGTTCCGGCGCCTCCCCTCCTCCCGCTGCGGCCGTCACCTCGGGCCGCACGGTCACACCGCGGCCGAGGCGCGCGGCGGCGCCGCACAGACCCTCCTCCAGCGAGGCGTCCCCGCGCCGCCCGGCCTTCACCAGCCGGACCGCCACGGCCGTGCGCAGCGGCCGGCGGGACACCGCGTCCCAGGCGGTGAGCGTGAGCTCCTCCGCCGCCCGCGTCACGGCCTCGCCCTGCCCGTCGAGCAGCAGGACCACGGCTCCGGGGCGTACGCCCGACAGGCGCGCGACGGCCTCCAGCACGCCCAGGGGCGACTCGACCCGGACGAGGTCGCCGTCCTCGACGCCGAGCTCCGCGGCGTCGCCGGGATGGACCTCCAGGCACGGCTCGGGCACGGCGTCGCCGAGCCGCGCCAGGTGGGCGGGAAAGCGGCGCAGCGCCCGGCGGGTGGTGAGGACCAGGGGGTGCTCGTCGTCGGCGACCTCGGGGGACGGCTCGAAATCGGCGGCGTGGAGGAAGGCCCGTCCCCCGGGGTCCCCGGTGCGGTACCGCTCCTCGCCGTACTCGGCCCCCGTGGCGAGGTCGGCCCCGAACGTCTGGCAGTGCCCCGGGCTGGTGGCGAAGCGCCCTCCGGCGTACAGGCGTTCGGCGCCGTGGGAGCTGGAGGGCACACAGGGCCACTGGATGCCGCCGGCCCGCAGCCGCTCGTAGGTGATCCCGGTGTGGTCGCACGGACGGCCCCTGGTGCACGCCTTCCACGCCTCGAACGCCGACTCGGCGTCCGTCCAGTGCACGAGCGGCCGGCCGTCCCGGTCGCGCAGGTCCATCCGCCGCGCGTAGTCGAGCAGGATGGCGAGGTCCGTCCTGGCCTCCCCCGGTGGTTCGACCGCCTTCTCGCACAGGTGCACCGTGCGGTCGGCGCCGGTGACGGTGCCGGTCCTCTCGCCCCAGGCCGCCGCCGGAAGCACCACGTCGGCAAGCCGCGCGGTCTCGGTCAGGTACGGATCCTGGACGACGACGAACAGGTCCTCCCGGCCGAGGACGCGGTCGAGACCGGGCATCGTGGCCGCGGGATCGGACGCCATGATCCACAGCAGCCCGAGCGACCCCTCCTCGGCGTACCTGAGGATCTGTCCGGCGTGCGTCGCGGGCCCCCAGTGCGGGATGACGGCGGGATCGACGTTCCACAGGTCCGCCAGCTCGCGCACGTGCCCGGTGTCGGCCCAGTTGCGCAGCCCGGGCAGGTCACCTCCGTCCGGTTTCGGCGGACACACTGAGCAGGGCCAGGGTGTTCATCG
>NZ_JBFAOO010000240.1:0-10190 GCF_040675265.1 Microbispora sp. NPDC049633 | reverse complement strand
CGGGCCCCGGGCAGCGGCACGCCCGGGGCCCGGTCCCGTACGGCCGGCCAGGGCGTCCGCCACGACCCCGGTCGCGAAGGCGTAGACGGCCTTGTGGAGCAGGTCGACGCCCAGCTCGAACCGGGGCCAGGTCGGGGGCGGCGCGCCGACGCCGGTGGCGTTCTCCAGGATCTGGTCGTTGGTGAGCCGCACCACGGCGAACTTGGCCGACGACCACGGGCCCCGCAGCCCGGCGTGGGCCATCACGGACCGCAGGACCCCCAGCAGCGCGCCCTCGCCGTAGTGCATGGCCCAGTTGACGGCGTCGGAGGCGCGCCCGGACCGCTCGGCCATGCCGGTCAGGCGTTCGAGGACCCGTGCCGGGACATAGGAGTCCGGCCGCCCGGTCACGCGCTGCTCCAGCTTCTCGCCGAGGGTCATCACGACCGCCCCGGCCGCCCCGGCGACCAGGCCTTCCCACAGGGCTCGCCTCATCATGCAGGCTTCGTACCCGGTGGCCGGGCGGTGTCCCCGGCGGGGGTCCACAGCTTCATGAAGACCTGCGTCGCCGGGCCGATCGTCAGGGCGAAGACCACCGTTCCGATGCCGACCGTGCCGCCGAGCAGCCAGCCCACGGCGAGCACGGTGATCTCGACGACCGTGCGGGCGACCCGGATCGACAGGCCGAGCCGGTTGAGGCCCGTCATCAGGCCGTCGCGCGGCCCCGGGCCGAAGCCCGCGTGGATGTAGAGCCCGGAGGCGGCGGCGATGGCGAGGATGCCGCCGAGGAGGAAGGCCCACTGGACCGGCCAGGCCGCGGGCGCGGGGACCAGTGCCATCACGCCGTCGGCGCTGGTGCCGACCACCAGGACGTTGCTGATCGTGCCGAGGCCGGGCCGCTGCCGCAGGGGGATCCACAGCAGCAGCACCAGCGCGCCCACCAGGTTGATGCACAGGCCGATCGACCACCCGGTGCGCACCGACATGCCCTGGTGGAAGACCTCCCAGGGGTCGAGGCCGAGCCCGGACCTGACGAGCAGCGCGATGCCGCCGCCGTAGAGCACGAGGCCGGCGTAGAGGCGGACGAGCCGGAGCGCGAGCGAGCGGGAACGGGGGAGGGAGAAGCGGGAGCGAGCGGGGGCGGGGGAGGTGGAGAGTTCGGTCATAGTCGGCCCATCGTGCAGGCCGGTGAGGTTGCGAGGAAAGAGCCAATCGGAGAAATTGGCCTTTATGGATCGATATCTCAGCGCCCCTCAGCTCGCCCGGCTCGTCCGGGTGCCCTCCGAGGCCCGGCCCTACTACCGGGCGCTCGCGGAGGCGGTGCGCGGCCTGGTCCTCGACGGACGGCTCGCCGTCGGGGTGCGCGTGCCGGCCGAGCGACACCTGGCCGAGGCGCTCGGTGTGAGCCGCACCACCGTGACCTCGGCGTACGACCGGCTGCGTGAGCAGGGCTATCTGGAGAGCAGGCAGGGGTCCGGCAGCCGTACGGCCCTGCCCGACGCCGGTGCGCTCGGGACCGACAACCCGTGGCTCGCGTCCGACGACGACGGGCTGCTGCCGCTGCACGCGGCCGCGCCCCCGGCGACCGCCCTGCTCGGGGAGGCCCTTGAGGAGGCGGGCCTGGCCTACCACCGGTACGCGCTGGGCATGGGCTACCACCCGTCCGGGCTCGCGCCGCTGCGTGAGGCGATCGCCCGCAGGTACGGCGAGCGGGGGCTGCCCACCCGTCCCGAGCAGATCCTCGTCACGGCCGGGGCCCAGCATGCGATCCATCTGCTGATGTCCGCGTTCGCGGAGCCGGGTGGATCGGTGCTGGTCGAGTCGCCGACCTACCCACACGCGATCGACGCGGCGCGGCTGCGGGGAGCCCGCCTGGTGCCGGTGGGCGTCCAGGAGGACGGCTGGCATCTCGACCTGGTGAGCTGCGCGATGCGTCAGTCGGCGGCCCGCCTCGCCTATGTCATCCCCGACTTCCAGAACCCGACAGGACACCTGATGTCCGACGCCGATCGCGGCGCGCTGGTGGACGCGGCCCGCCGGCACGGGGTCACGCTGATCGCCGACGAGAGCTGGGCCGAGATCGCGCTGGACGACACGGCCCGCGCGGCGCCGCTGGCCGCGTTCGACACCGACGGCCGGGTGATCAGCGTGGGGTCGGCCTCGAAGCTGTGGTGGGGCGGCCTGCGGGTCGGCTGGATCCGGGCGAGCGCCGCGACGGTGCGCCGCCTGGCCGTGCTCCGCGCCGCCGTGGACATCGCGGGCGGGGTGTTCGAGCAGCTCGTGGTGGCGCGCCTGTTCGAGCGGGTCGAGGAGGCGCGCGCCGAGCGCCGCCGTGAGCTCGGCGCGTCGTGCGCGGCGCTCGCCGCGGTCCTGCGCGAGGAGCTGCCGGGCTGGGCGTTCACGGTGCCGCGCGGCGGCGGCTCGCTGTGGGTGCGGCTCGACGGGCCGGTGGCGGACGCGGTCGCCGCTGCCGCCGCCGCCCGAGGCGTCCGGCTGGCCCCGGGACCGTGGTTCGGCGTGGACGGCGCGCTGGAGCGGTATCTGCGGCTGCCGTTCACACAGCCGCCGGCCGTGCTGGAGGAGGCGGTGCGCCGCATCGCCCGCGATCCCGCCGGTTACCGGCCGCGCGAGCCGCTCACGCCGATCCTGTGACCGGTCCTCAGCTGGGCGCGGGCACGGGCGGCACGTGGTCGTGCTCGGCCATCAGCACGCGGAGCCTGCGGACGAACACCAGCATGACGAGCCCCGCCGCGATCGCGGCGAGCGCGAGGGTGAGGTAGTACGCGGGCATCGGCACGACCTTGGTCAGCCGGTAGGCCTGGCCGCCGACGGAGTCGCCGAGGGCCATGGAGAGGAACCACAGGCCCATGAGCTGGTTCTCGAACGCCCGGGGGGCGAGCTTGTTGGTGACCGACAGCCCGGCCGGACTGAGGAACAGCTCGCCGACGGTCTGGATGAGGTAGACCGACAGCAGCCACATGACCGAGACCTTCACGCCGCCCGAGGCGATGCCGGCCGCGACCGACATGACGACGAAGCTCAGCCCGACGACCACCAGGCCGACCGCGAACTTGAGCGGTGTGCTGATGCGGGTGCCGGCCTTGAGGAACATCTGCGCGAAGAGGGGGGCGACGAGGATGATCGCGAGCGAGTTGACGTTGCCCACCCAGCCCGGCGGGATCGTGAAGCCGAACACGTCCAGGTCGGTGTCGTGCTTGGCGAACAGCAGCAGCGCGCTGCCGGCCTGATCGTAGACGAGCCAGAACATCGCGGCGGCGAGGAACAGCCACACGTAGGCGCGCAGCCCGGTCCGCTCCTCCGCGGTGACCTCGCGTGAGGTGAACAGGAAGGCGAAGTAGGCGACCGGCACGACCGCCGTCACGACCGTGAGCACGAGGGCGAAACGGTCCACGGTCAGCGTGCCGCTGACCGCCCACAGGGCCAGCGCGGCCGATCCGGCGGCGAGCCCGACGCCCGCGACGAGCTTGAACCGCCGCTGCTCCTCGGGCGTGAGCCGGTGGTCCGGCTCCTCGCCGGCGCCGCACAGCGTCGCCCGGCCCCGCACGTACTGCGCCAGGCCGATGGCCATGCCGACCGCCGCCGCCCCGAAGGCGAGATGCCAGCGGCCGCCCGTCTGCAGCCAGGGCACGACCATGATGCCGAGGAAGGCGCCCAGGTTGATGCCCATGTAGAAGACCGTGTAGCCGGAGTCGCGCCGGGCGTCGTCCTCGTGCCGGTACAGCTCGCCCACCAGCGCCGACATGTTCGGCTTGAGCAGCCCGCTGCCCAGCGCGATCAGCACGAGACCGAGCCAGACGAACCCCCCGGCCATGGGCAGCGCCATGCTGACGTGGCCGCCCATGATGATCAGGGCGCCGGCCAGCACGGTCCTGCGCGCGCCGAGCAGCCGGTCGGCGAGCCATCCGCCCACGAGGGCGAGCAGGTAGACCGAGGCGATGTAGACGCCGTAGACGCCGACGGCGGTCGTCTCGGGCAGGCCCATGCCGCCGCGCGCGACGGGCGCGGTCAGGAACAGCACGAGGACGGCGCGCATGCCGTAGTAGCTGAAGCGCTCCCACATCTCCGTGCCGAACAGCGTGGCCAGCCCCCGTGGATGGCCGAAGAAGGTTCGCTCTCCCACCGGCGGACCCGATCTTCCGGATGCCATGCGTTCTCCCCCTCGCATCGTTCTCGTACCTTACCTGCCTTTATGTCTTATTTGTCCGATTGTGATGGCATCGCATATCACATCCGCTCGCGCTTCTCTCCACCGGGGTCTTGTCCGCGGCTGATCTTTTGTGATGCGATGCATGCCACGCGTGCGAGATGCCCCTTGGGAGGCGCGATGACCGGCGTACTTGAAGACCGGGCGGCGATCGAGCGGGAGATCGCGGGCAGAACGGTGTGCGAGCAGCTCAGCTGGGCCGCGCGGGAGCATCCGGACTCGCCGGCCTACTCCGATCCCGCCGGAGACGAGTGGACGACGCTGACCTACGCCGAGGCGCGCGGGCGCGTGCTGGAGATCGCCGCGGGCTACGCCGCGCTGGGCCTGCGGCCGGGCGACGCCGTCGCGCTGATGCTGGTCAACCGCAGTGAGCACGTGCTCGCCGACCTCGGCGCCGTCCACGCGGGAGCCGTCCCCTGCTCCGTCTACGCCACCTTCGCCCCCGAGCAGGTCGCGTACGTCGCCCGCGACGTCGGGGCGCGGATCGCGGTGCTCGGCGGCCCCGCCGACCTGGCCCGCTGGGAGCCGATCCTGGGCGAGCTGCCCGCGCTGACGAGGATCGTCATGCTGGAGGGCGCCCCCTCCGACGACGAGCGCTTCCTGAGCTGGGAGGCGTTCCTCAAGATCGGCGCCGACGCGCTGGCCGCCGACCCGGCCGAGGTGGACGCGCGCTGGCGCGCGGTGACCCCGGACGACACGCTGAGCGTCCTCTACACATCGGGGACGACGGGCAACCCCAAGGGCGTCCCGCTGACCCACGCGAACGTGTTCTTCGAACTCACCGCGACGCAGCGGATGATCGACCTGCCCACGCACGGCACGCAGATCTCCTACCTCACCTACGCGCACATCGCCGAGCGCGTGCTCAGCCTGTACCTGCCGCTGGTCAAGGTCAACCACGTGTACTTCTGCACCGACATGGCGAACCTCGGCGCGACGCTCGGCCAGGTGCGCCCGGTGCTGTTCTTCGGCGTCCCCCGCGTCTGGGAGAAGGTCACGGCCCGGCTGCAGGCGCTGCTGGCCGGCCAGCCGCCCGAGCAGCAGGAGAACGTTCGCGCCGCGATGGCCGCCGGGCTCGCCTACATCGAGGGGCTGCAGTACGGCCACACGGTCACGCCCGAGGTGCGGGAGGCGTACGAGCGGGCCGACGCGGCGCTGCTGTCGCTCATCCGCGGCATGATCGGCCTCGACCAGGCGCGCTGGTGCGCCACCGCCGCCGCGCCGATGCCGATCGAGGTGCAGCGCTTCCTCGCCGGCCTCGGCCTGAAGGTCATCGACGTGTACGGCATGACCGAGACGACCGGCGCGTTCACCGCCAACTCGCCGGACGTCTTCAAGCTCGGCACGGTGGGCCGGGCCGAGCCGGGCGTCGAGGTGCGGATCGCCGAGGACGGCGAGATCCTCACCCGCAGCCCGCTCAACACGCGGGGCTACCTCGGCCTCCCCGAGGCGACCGCCGAACTGCTCGACGCCGACGGCTGGCTGCACACCGGCGACGTGGGGTCGATCGACGAGGACGGCTTCGTGCGCATCGTCGACCGCAAGAAGGAGCTGTTCATCACCTCGGGCGGGGAGAACGTGTCCCCGGCCGTCATCGAGGGGCACCTGAAGGAGCACCCGCTCATCGGGCAGGCCCTCGCCTACGGGGACCGCCGGCCGTACCCGGTGGCGATCCTCACCCTGGACGGCGAGGTCGCGCCCGAGTGGGCGCGGGCGCGCGGCGTCCCCTTCGAGTCCCTGGCCGACCTGGCCGGGCATCCGGACGTGCTCGCCGAGATCGAGGCGGCCGTCGAGGCCGCCAACCGCAGGCTCGCCCGGGTGCAGCAGATCAAGAGGTGGCGGCTGCTGCCCGCCGAGTGGACCGCCGAGACCGAGGAGCTCACGCCCAGCCTCAAGCTCAAGCGCCGGGTCGTCCACGCGCGGTACGCCGACGTGATCGAGGAGCTGTACGCGACCGGCTGAGCGCGGGGAGGTCTCCCGCCGGGCCGCACGACCGGACCGAGTTCACGGGCCGGTTTTTTACCTGACCGGGAGTGTGTCGAGGGCGGGGCGGCCCCCAGTCGTGCGTACGGTCACGGGGCATGATGAGACCTCTGTTCGCGACGCTGGCCCTCGCGGCCGCGACGGCGGCGGCGGCCGTGCCGGGCCCCGCCTCCGGTGACCTGGCCATCCGCTCGGTCGAGGTGCGCCCGTCCGATCCGGTGGTCGGCCCCAGCGGGTCGGTGCGACTGGTCGTCGACGTGGTGGCGCGCGGCGCGGAGCGCGTCTCCGTCGTCCTGGAACCCGGCCGCGCGCCCTCCGACGAGGACGAGCCCGGGAAGGAGCCCGGGCCGGACGTGTCCCCCTCGCCGCCGTCCGGCGACGCCGTGCCGGTGCCGTCCGCCTCCCCGGATCCGGGGGGCTTCCCGGCTCCCGCCGTGCCCGGTTCGGTGCCCGGTTCGGTGCCCGGTTCAGTGTCCGCTGTCGGGCCGGCTGTCGGGCCCCTGCCGGGCCTGGGCGGGCTTGCGTCCGCGATGCCCGGCGTGGTGGGCGTGTCGCCCGCGGGTGCCCGGCCGGCCTGGCGCGTCTCCCCGGCGTCGTCGGGGGAGTGGGAGACCTGGCGGTTCCTCCCGGACAAGCCGTTGTCGCGGTGGTACCGCAGCGGCCCCTGGACGGTCACCGCGACGGCGGTGAACGCGCGGGGCGAGCGGGCCGTCGCCCGCGCGGGCTTCAACCTGCGCCGGGCGACCGAGATCGAGGGACTCAAGGCGGTGCGCGACGGGGACGCCGTGCGGGTCACCGGGACGCTGCTGCGGGTGGACCCGGGCGGCAAGGTCGACTACCGGCCCTTCGCGGGGCAGCGGGTCGAGATCCGCTTCCGGCCCGCCGGGTCGCCCCGCTGGAAGACCGTGGGGGAGGCGGTCACCCGGAGGGACGGCTGGTTCAGCGCCCGGCTCCGGGCGGAGGGAGAGGGCACATGGCGCGCCGAGTATGCCGGTACGTCCAGATATGCCGCCGACACAAGTCCGCAGCGTGAGGCATAAAGGTCGATTTAAGCCATATAAGCACATAAAGCCGACATAGTGGACAGTTACCATTTTGTGATATTTTTCGTGGAAGAGTGAGGCAACTTTTCTCCTCCTTGTGACGTCTATGACGTAGGTGCGTCCCAAACCGGGACGCGATCCTTGAAACGGGGAGAGGATTTAGCCTCATGGAGAAACGAGTCGCTACCGCCCTGGTAGCGGTCGCCATGGGCGCCACGGCGCTCGCGACTGCGCCCGCGTACGCGGACCCTGTCGCGCCTTCGCCGACGCCCACGTCGGACTCCACTCCTTCGGACAACGCCCGCAAGCCGTACACGCCGGACCCGCGCATCGTGTCGGTCGACGTCGACCCGAACGTGGTCGTGGTGAACAGGGGCCGGTCGGCCCAGGTCACCGCCCGGGTCACGACCAAGGACGTCAAGAGCGTCGACATCGACCTGTGGGGTCCGAGGGGTCGCAGCGACCACGGCGGCGACCACTGGTTCGGAAAGCGCAAGGGCGGCCCGAACGACGGTCCGAAGTTCGACCACGCGTCGCGGTCGTGGCGCTTCGACTGGAGCGACCGCACCGGCACCTACAAGGTGCACGTGGAGGCGATCGGCCTCGACGGCAAGAAGTACACCGCCGACCGCACCTTCACGGTGAAGCGCAACGAGTGGCACGCGCCTCGCCCGTCGGGCCCGAAGGCGACCCGCATCGCCGGCTTCGACGCCACGCCCGAGCCGGTCCGCAAGGGCCGCTCGCTGACCCTCAAGGGCACGCTGCAGACCGCGAAGTGCTGGGGTGACTGGTACTACGACGACTGGAACGACTTCTCCGGCCGTCGCGGCGGCGACCGCTACTGCTCCGACAGCCGCAACTACTGGAACGACTGGCGCTGGCTGGGCTCGCAGGACGTGAAGATCTACTTCCAGCCCTCGGGTTCCCGCCGCTGGCAGTACATCGACACCATCGAGACCGACGGCGACGGCGACTTCGCCGCCAAGGTCCGGGCCTGGCGGTCCGGCACCTGGGCGGTGCGGTTCGACGGCAACCGCCGTCTCAAGGGCTCCGAGGCGACCGACTACGTGAAGGTCTGGCGCCACTAGGAATCCGCCCGCGTCGCCCGGTCCCCGTACGGGGGCCGGGCGTCCGCTTTTTCTCTGACGCGGTTCCTGATTAAAGGTGACAGTTGGGGTAGAGAGGTCCCGGCGTGCGCGTGAAACCTGCATAGTGAGTGGAGCGCCGCGGTCACGAACGGCGAGCATCCGCTCGCACCGCGTGTAGGGGGTCTGGATTGATCCGACTGATGCTCGCCGAGGACATGCACCTCATCCGCAAGGCGCTGGTCGCTCTGCTGTCGAGCGAGGACGACCTCGAGGTGGTGGCCGAGGCGGACAAGGGCGAGGACATCGTCCGGCTCGGCTGCCTGCGGCGTCCCGACGTCGCGGTGCTCGACATCGGGATGCCCGGTGTCGACGGCCTCACCGCGGCGGCCGAGCTGCACCGCCGATTACCCTCGTGCAGGACCGTCGTGCTCACCGGCCTCGGCACGCCGACCGCGCTGCGTAAGGCGCTGGACGCCAACGTGCGCGGCTTCGTCGTCAAGGACGCCTCGCCGGGCCACCTCGTGGACTGCATCCGCCGTGTGGCCAAGGGAGAGCGGGTCATCGACCCCGAGCTCGCGGTGGCCGCGCTCGACGCCGACGCCAACCCGCTGACCGCGCGTGAGCTCGACGTCCTGGAGACCGCCGCCTGCGGCGCGACCGTCGGCGAGATCGCCGACCGCCTGTCGCTGTCACGCGGCACGGTCCGCAACTACCTGTCCCGCATCCTCACCAAGGTCGGCGCCCGCTCACGCGTCGAGGCGATCCAGATCGCCTCCGAGTGCGGCTGGCTCTGGCCCACGGCCGGGCGCGACATCGGCATCCTGCGCTACCGCTCCCGCCGGTAGCGGCGCCGGCGCCTCCCAATGGCCGACCAGGTCCGCGTACAGCGGCGAGGCGGCCACCATCTCCGCGTGCGTGCCGAGCAGGACGCGGGTGCCGTCCATGACCAGCACCCGCCGGGCCCGCAGGGCCGAGGAGATCCGGTGGGCCACGACGATCACCGTGCCCTCGCGCGCCGCGAACGCCGCCTCCGCCCGCGCCTCCGCGGCCGGGTCGAGATGGCAGGTCGACTCGTCGAGCACGACCAGCCGGGCGGGGGACAGGTAGGTCCTGGCCAGCGCGACGAGCTGCCGTTCGCCCGCCGACAGCTCGGCCGGGTCGAGCGGGCCGCCCGCCGTACGCCGTGCGAGCTCCGCCAGCCCGAACACCGCCACCGCCTCGTCCACCCGCTCCGCGGGCGTCCCCGGCGCGAGGTAGGTCAGGTTCTCCGCCAGGGTGCCGGGGAAGACGTACGCCTCCTGAGGAATCAGCGCGCGGGCGGCCGGATGGACCTGTGCGGCCGGGACGCCGCCGACGAGGACCTCGCCGTCGTCCGGGCGCAGCAGACCGGCGACGAGCGCCGCCAGCGTGGACTTGCCGATCCCGCTCGGGCCGACGACCACCAGGTGGTCGCCCTCGGGCACGTCGAGGTCCAGGCCGTCGATCACCGGCTCGGCGGCCTTCTGACCGGGAGCGCCGTAGGCGAAGCGGACTCCGCGCAGCTCCAGGCGGACCCCGCCGGGCCGCCGGTCGCCGTGTGCGACGGGCGGGCCGGGGGCGTGCAGGATGCGCTCCAGCGTGACGGCCAGGCGGACGCCGCTGACGCCGAGGCCCTGCACGAGGCCTCCGAGCGCGGGGGCGAGCGACTGCATCACGTAGGTCAGCGAGCCGAGGATCACCCCGCCGGTGACCCCCTGGCGCACCAGCCAGGGCGCGCCCGCGAGCAGGAGCACGACCGGCAGCCAGGCTCCCACCGCCAGCGACAGCGTCCGCGACGCCGTCACCCGGGCCAGTGCCCGCGCGGCTCTCGCCTGCCGGGAGACCTCCCGCCCG
>NZ_JBFAOO010000239.1:0-10196 GCF_040675265.1 Microbispora sp. NPDC049633 | reverse complement strand
GGGGGGGCGCGGAGAACGTGGTGCGGCGGGCCCGCCGCCGCCCCCCCCCCCCCCCCCCACCCGCCTGTTCGCAGACACCCCCGTCCGGCCGCCCAACACCGCCCCTCTCCCCCCGCGGCTCTTTGATGCGGATAGTTCATCCGATTGTGCTACTGTCCAGCCTAACGGATGAACTATCCGTTTATTCGGATGAAGGGGCACATGATGAAGACAGCCGTAGTCACGGCAGGCACGGGGGGCATCGGCCTGGAGACCGCACTGGGGCTCGCCGCCGCCGGGTTCGCGGTGACCGTGGTCGGGCGCGACGCCGACCGGGGAGCCAGGGCGGTCGAGCGGATCGACGCGACGCGACCGGCGCACCCCGGCCGGTTCCTGTCCGCCGACCTCTCCTCGCTCGACCAGGTCCGCGCGCTGGCCGTCCGCATCGCCGCCGAGCACGCCGCGTCGGGGGAACCCTTGACGGTGCTGGTCAACAACGTCGGAGCGATGTTCGCCGAGCGCGCGGACCTGGGCGGCGTCGAGGCGTCGTTCGTCGTCAACCACCTCTCGCCGTACCTGCTGACCGAACTGCTGCTGCCCACGCTCACCGCCGGGGCGCCGAGCAGGATCGTGAACGTGACCTCGGGCGCGGTCGGCGCCGCCAAGCGGGTGTTCGACGCCGTCGAGCCGCCGGGCGGCTACTACGGCTTCCACTGGTACGGCCGCGCCAAGCTCGCCAACCTCGCGTACACGCTCGACCTGGCGAGGCGGCTGGACGGCACGGGCGTGTCGGTCTTCGCCGCCGATCCCGGAGGCGCCGCGACCGACATGACCGACGGCACCCTGACCGACCCGAAGATCGTCTCTCCGGTCCTGCGGCTGCTGTGGCCGCTGGTACGCCGCAAGTTCGAGCGATCCACCTCCGGTCCGGCGTCCGTGGCGGCCAGGCCCTCGATCACCGCCGCCACCGACCACGCGCTGACCGGCCGGACCGGTCTCGTCATCGGGCCCCGGGCACACCCCGTCGCCCCGTTCCGCGCGGCGGCCGACCGCCGCGTCGCCGAGGCCGTACGCCTGCTCAGCGAGGCCCACGCACCTGTGACGGCCGGAGCGGACGCATGAACCACCCGCAGGTGCCCGCCGGTCACACGGTCAGCGCTCTTTCGGGACTCGCATCGACTTCCACCGCTCTCCGTTCGCACGGCCCGCCCGCCGCCCTACGGCCAGGTCCCCCGGGAACGCCCGCATATGATTCGGACGACGAGCCGTGAACCACGACGAGCAACCCGGATGCCTCCCCCATGACGAGCACGCAGCTGCGCAAAGACGCCGCCCGCAACTGGGAGCGGATCGTCGCCATCGCCCGAGACCTGGTCGACCAGGGCACGGCATTGCAGCTCAACGACATCGCACGCCGGGCGGGCCTCGGTGTCGCCACGGTCTACCGGCACTTCGCCACCCCCGAGGCACTGCTGGAGACCGTCGCCGCTCCCTGCTTGGAAGCCCTGGTCGCGCATGGCGAGCAGGCTCTGGCCGACACCGACCCCCGGCGTGCGCTGGAGGGCTTCCTGCATCGCGTCGTCGAAGCCCAGGTCACCGACGCCGCCCTGCCCCCGGTCGCCGCGGCGGCCACGGACACCCTGCCGCGCACCGCGGAACTCAAGAGGTCACTGGCCTCCGCCGGCACCACCCTGCTCGAACGGGCCCGTCATGCCGGAGCCATCCGCACCGACCTCGCCGCCTCCGACCTCGTCCCACTCATGTGCGGCATCGCCCACGCCGTGGCCGTCCACGGCGGCGCCCCCGCCGACCGGGTCGAGACCGCCCGCCGTTACCTCGCCACCCTGCTCGAAGGCATGCGCCCCACACCGACCTGAGCGTCCCCGCCGGCAGGCGCAAGGGCCGGACCCGCTGTCAACGGACAGGGCCGATCATGCGGGATGCCCTGCTGACACGTACTTGGGACATGCCCCCTCAGCGCGGACGTGTCAGTGCGGGGGCGCGCCCTGTTTGCGGACGGTCCCGCGATCGGAAGCTGTGGGAGCTCCGGCCTTCGTGACCACGGCGGGCGGGACCAGCACCGCCGGGATCGAGACCGTCGTCCCGTTGGCCACGACGGCCGTGCCGTACACGGTCCTGCCGCCCGCGACCTCGACCACGAGCCTGGCGGCGGCCGCCGCCTGAGCCGCGACGTCGGTGCGTACAGCGGCCGTCCGCGCGCCCGGCCGGCCGTCATATCCGATCAGCGGCACCCCGGCCATTCCCGCCTTCGCCATCTCCGCCGCGACGGCCTGCGCCGCCGCTCCGCTCGCGCAGCACACGCCCCCCACCTTCGCCGCCCCGCCGAGCGCGGCGACGGCCGCGACGACCTCGCGCCCTGCGTCGCCGGGCCGAGTCAGGTCCCGCTCCCAGCCGACCGTCACCCGGCCGTCGAGCACGGCGTGCAGGCCCCGCTTCACCGAAGAGGCGTAGGGGTCGGCGGCGGGTCCGTTGACCAGCAGCACCGGTCCCGCGACCTTCATGGCGCCGAGCAGGGCCAGCGCCTGCTCCCGGCCTACGCGTGCCGGATCCGTCGCGACGTAGGCGTCCACCGGCCCGTTGGCCAGCCGGTCGTAGGCGATCACCTTCGCCCCGGACAACTTGGCCCTGGCCACCCAGGGAGCGGCGGCTTCGGGGTCCACCGCGCCGAGGACCAGCACCCGCACACCGTCGGCCAGCATCCGGCCGACCTGCCGCGCCTGTCTGGCCCGGTCACCCGACGCATTCGCGTACCGGACGTGGCAGCGTGGGCAGAGCGATGCCAGGGCCCGGGTGAACAGAGACCGGTCAGGTCCCTCGCCTGGAAGCAGCAGGCCGACGGTGAAGCCTTCCCGCACATCGCCGACCGCTCCGAGCTTTGCTCCCGGCTGCCGCCCACCCTGCCCACAGGCGGGGAGGGACATCAGGAGCAGCACGCAGACGCCCGCCAGTCGTCTCCCCACGGGGCACCCCCGATTCGTTGCGGAGCCACGTTTCGCAGAGCCGTCTTGTGGAGCGGTGTCGCCTCAACAGTCACATACCCCGACATACGCCGCATCACTCTCACGAGGTGAGTCCCCGGCTCAGGGCGGACGATCACCGGCACGGATGATCGGCGGGGATTACGCCCAGGGCCGAAGGCCGCCGATCCCCGATCCCCTCAGCCGCTAAGTTGTGAGAGACTCCACCATTGCGGGGCGGTAGCTCAGCCGGTCAGAGCATCGGACTCATAATCCGTGGGTCGTGGGTTCAAGTCCCACCCGCCCTACCACGTTCGATCAGGGAAGCCATGCCCGAGCTGCGGCTCCTCCATGGATCGTGTCCGCCTGACATGCAGCCGCCGGCCACCAAGAGTCGTTGTTCGTCGCCCGTCACGCCTACGTAGACCGCGTTCTCGAAGCCCTCTTCATCGGGTTGAGAGGCCTCACGCGAGCGGATGCCCTGGAGGGGCGTCAGCATGTTGTGGTGTCGACGGTGACCTGCCGGCTGGGCTCTCGCGGCCGGGTCGCCGCAGGCCGAGGACGGCGCCTGCCGCGACGAGCAGGGCGCCGGTGCGTCGGCGGGGCCCGCCCGGCCGAGACCGAGTGCGAGGGTCGTGAGCAGCGCGCCTACCGGCAAGAGGCCGGCGAACAGGCCAGCGCGGTCAGCGCGGTCAGGAGCAGGATGCCACGCGAGGTCAGGCGGACGCGGGGCAGGCGCCGACGGCCGACGACGGCGAGCAGGATGGCAGCGGCGATGGCATAGCGCAGCGCCTGCGCCCTTCCCCGAACCCGAGCGGGCCCGTTCGCGCATCGGCCGCAGAGCGTGGGCGAGGCGGACGAGCTCGTCCAGCACCTCGATGGCGGCCTGCGCACGGCCGGCGTCCGGACGGACGCGCCCGCAGACCTGTCCGTCCTGGAAAGCAGCGCCCGCAAATTGGAAACCCCCGCATGAGCGTCACCGGGCGAACCGAGCCGCATCAGTGGACCCCGGCGTTGAGCCATAGGGACACGGCCGCGTGACGCGGATCGTACGGCCGGATCGCGAGGGGCGAAGCGGCCCGCTCGAGCATCAGCGCGTACGTCCGCCCGAGCGCTAGGGGCTGTGGAAGGCGCCCACCGGCCGGTAGGGTCGATCGCGTGGATCTTGACGATATCGCCGCCCGGCTCGGGATACCCGTCGAGGACGTCGACCGCGTGCACCGGCTCGCCGGCGACCTGCCGTCGGCTCCGCTCCCCGCGAAGGCCGACGCACCCGCGATCCTCGCCCGGCTCGCGGTGCGGCCGGACGACACCGCCGAGATCATGGCGGGCTGGCCCGACCCCGACTCTCCGCTGTGGACCCCGGAGCTGCGCTGGCTGCTCGACCGCTCGATCGCCCTGGTCCGAGCCGATCTCGGGGGCTATGACTGGCTGCCGCCCGGTCCGGAGCTGCCGCGCGAGCGGGGACCCGCCTGGCGGCATCTCTACGTGTACGCGTACCTGGCCCTGGTCGACGTGGTGAGGGGGTACCACCGCGCCCACGGCATCGCCGATGCCGTCTCGTGGGTGACCCTCGCGGACCTGGGCCGCAATCTCGCGATCGACCGGCGGATGCACGGCGAGGGCTGGCCGGTCATGCAGGCCTGGCTGACGCTGCACGCTCGCGGCGGCGTCTACGAGCTGGGCCGGCTGCAGCACCAGCGCGGCGACGACGCCATCGGCCTGCACATCCCCGAGACGGGGCCGCTGACCCCGGAGGCGATCGAGGCGTCGCTCGACGAGGCCCGAGCGTTCTTCCCACGCCACTTCCCCGACGAGCGCTACACGTCGTTCTCCTGCGGCTCGTGGCTGCTCGACCCGCAGCTGCTGGAGTACCTGCCCGAGGACTCCAACATCGCCCGCTTCCAGCGGAGGTTCGAGCTGGAGCCCTACGAGGAGCCGGAGGGAATCGACGCCGACGTCGAGGTGCTGCGGTTCGTGTTCCGCACCCTGACCACGCCGCTCGACCAGCTGCCGCGGCGCACCGTGCTGCAGCGCGCGGTCGTCGACCACCTGAAGGCCGGCCGCCACTGGCGCTGGCGCCGCGGCCACTTCCCCATCTAGCCGCACTTTCAGGTGTGCCTCGCGGGTATTCCTCCGCATCCTGCCTGGCGTACCGGCCGGGCCGATCGCCAGGCCTCGCACAGGGCGTTCACGTAGTAAGGCCTGTCCGTTCCGATGAAGCGGAAGCCTCGGCGGAGCGATGGGGTCAGTCCGGCCAGGTCGCCTCCGAGCAGAGAACCCGGGCGGCCTCGTGAGGTTCGGCGTCGCGCACGAGGTAGTGCCTGTCATCCCTGTCGAGCAGGGTCACGATGCCCGAGGCGAAGACACGGCGGCCCCGGGGATCACGTAGGTGCACGATCCTGCCGGTCAGAAGGTTGCCGTCCTCGGGATTGCCGTCGGAGGTCGCCCTCTCCCAGCGCCACATCCGGTAGGTGCCGCCCGTGCCCTTGTCCGAGAGGTCATGCTCCTCGTGGGGAATACGGAAGGTGGGCACGTCATCGGGGTTCAACGCGCAGGAGATCGGAGTCGCGCTGACCAGTCCCGGCAGCAGCATGGCCATCAACTGCGCGCCGTTTGTCGCGATTCGCGGCTTCTCCGGCCGCATGGCCGCCCACTGCCCAGCCGTCGTGACGGGGACGGGCACCCGGCATGGCTCCTGCGGTGGCGCGGATCCGATCGGTGCCCCCGGTTTCATGTGGACGAGTGGGTCGAAGACATCGCGGGTCGGCCAGAACCGGAACGACCAACGGGTGATGTCCGGCTCGTTCACGTGCACGGTCAGGCCGTACTCGAAAAAAGGAGGGCCGATCAGGAAGTCACGACCGCTGTCGTCCATCACGCCCATCTGGATCACTCCGGTGTCCGCGGTGAAGGTGAGCTGCTCGATCGGCCTCCACGAGGACGCCGGGGCAGGTGGTTCGGCGTCCCACGCCTCCAGGCGGAGAGTGGCGGTGTAGTGCAGGGCCTCCGACTCGTCGTCGCGAAACACGGGGCAGTCGGTGCCGCCGTAGACGCAGAGCCCGCCGTACTGCACATAGAGCTCCTCGTCGAGATGCCGGATCATGCGGGCCACTGGTGTCCTTCGGATCGTCGCGATAACCGGAGGCAGCATGCCCTACGGCACCGACAGAACTCCGGTCACGCCGGCGGCCCCGTCTCACCGATCGCCAAGAGCGCGCTCCGTTCCTTCGGGTGAGCACGGGCCGGACGAGTAAAAGGCGGCGTCGGCGAGGACTTCAGCGGTGCGCCGGCCGGCTTCGATCGCGTGCCGTACGCGAGCAGGCGTGCAGCGCCCCCGCTCGGGGTCGTACTCGGTCATCACGATGCCGGCGTGATCCGTCTCCGTCTCGATCAGAGTGGCCCGCCAGCCGCGCTCTCGCAGTGCGTCCGCGAACCGGCGGGACTTCTCCACGTGCACGATGGCGTCCCGGGTCCCGTGGACCAGCCAGAACGGAACGGGATCGATCCGCGTCGCCGCTACGTCGTCGAGGGGGACGCGGCCCGTCGAAGGTGCGGGAGCATCGAACCCGGAGGCGATCGCGACAACTCCGGAAGGCCTCCAGCGCCCGGCGCCGGCACCGGCACCGCCGACGCCGACGCCCGCGGCGGCCTTCCCTCCGAGGGACCACCCGGCCAGGACGGTTCGTGCGGCGTCACCGCCGAAATCGCCGGCGTTGTCCCTGACGAAGACGATCGACTCCCACAGGTGGGCTCGCCCGCCGTCCGGCGCGTCGGATCGCCAGTCGGGCACGAAGACCACGACGCCCCGCTCCGCGACCGCGCGTGCCAGCGGGTCGAGCACGTCCCGCTCGTCGGGTCCTCTGCCATGCCAGAGCAACACGACCGGCCGCAGGGTGGAACCGTCGCACCGGTGGACGTCGAGGCCCTTGCCGCTCGGTCCGTAGACGACGCCGCGTTCCACCCGCACACCTGCCACCGTCGCCCTCACAAGCCATGTCCCGCGAATTCACGTCCCGCGACCAGGGTGGGCCCACGCGTGCGTGGCGCGGCCCAGGAGAGGGACGCGTGGCGGCCCCACTGCCCGACGGCGGTAACGGCAACCTCGAGAACCCGCGCGGTTTCCGTCGGCAGTTCACCGTAATCTCCCGGATGGGGTCGGGGACCCGCTCCGGCCGAGCGTGTGCGATCGCAACCAATGCGCCTCAATGATGTGGAAGGCATTCGTCGACCGGCGTAAAGGGATGGTCGCCGCAGGGAAATGACCCGACAAGACCCTTGGGTTAGGTGTGTTTTCTGGTGCGGAAAGCGGTTGTTTGCGCATTGCTGGGTGACTGTGCCTTTTGTTACCTCTAGCGTGAGAATCAGGGTCTGGATCCAAGGTTCGATGGATCGATTCGCGCTCCGTGTATCGGGTTTCCCGGTGACAGTCACGGAGTCGACGGAGTGATACTCATGCTCAAGGAAGCACTGGCTGCTGGCGTAATCACAGCGTCGGCCCTCATCGTCCCGGCGACGATGCAGACGCAGCCGGTCAATGCCGCCGGCAACACCACGCAAATCACGCAGAGTCCGACGCAGCCCTGCCCTGGTGGTAGGTGCCGGGGCCGAGAGCGCCACCGGCAGTACGGCCAGTATGGCCCTCAGCGCGGTCGTGAACGCGGACGCATGGAAGAGCGCGGCCGTGAACGCGGACGCTTCGAGGAACGCGGCCGTGAACGCGGACGCATGGAAGAACGCGGCCGTGAACGCGGACGCATGGAAGAACGCGGGCGCATGGAAGAACGCGGCCGTGAGCGCGGACGGATCGAGGAACGCGGACGCGAGCGCGGACGCTTCGAAGAACGCGGCCGTGAACGCGGACGGATCGAGGAACGCGGCCGTGGATTCGAAGAGCGCGGGCGCGAGCGCGGACGCTTCGAAGAGCGCGGCCGTGAACGCGGGCGGCTCGAAGAGCGCGGCGAACGCGGGCGATTCGAGGAACGCGAACGCTGACCGTGGTAGCGGCATCAGCAAGCGGGGAGAGTGAGGCAGCAAGAGCAGCAAGGACCGGATAACCGTACATCGAACCTGCTGGACCCGCCTGCCCCACGAGGTAGTAAGTAGCCTCGCGGGGCTCTCCCTTTCCGCCGAAGCCGGCACGGCCCGTTCGTCCGCGATTCCGCGGTCGCTTTCACGGCCGCGTCTCAAATCACCGGCGATGACGTCCTGCGGTAGACGGACACATGCGAACGCGACTCGGCGGTGAATTCGGTTCCCGTCCAGTCCGCATGCCTGGACTCCAGCTCGAACCCGGCCAGTTGGCCCATGAGGTCGAGTTCGGCCGGCCAGATGTAACGGTGAGGGCTGCGGAACAGCTTGGCCTGCTCGCTCTCGTCGAAGTGAAAGTGGTGCGACACGACGTGTTGCCGCAGCACGTCGTACGTGTCGAGGCCGATATAACCGGGTTCGCTCTGCCACACCACGGCCTGCTGTCCCGGCGGGAGCTTGCGCAGCTCGGGCACCCAGAGCTCGATCACGAAACGACCCCCGGACGTCAGATGCCGGGCGGCGTTGCGGAAGCACGCCACCTGCTCGGCCTGGGTGAGCAGATTGGAGATCGTGTTGTAGACGAGGTAGACGAGCGCGTACTCCCCCGGGGCGACGGCGGTCGCCATGTCGCCGACGACGACCGGGATCGTCGCCTCGTCCACCTTCGTACGCAACTGCTCGATCATCGGACGTGACAGCTCGATGCCGGTGACGGGCACTCCGCACTCGGCGAGCGGTACGGCCACGCGACCGGTTCCGATGGCGAACTCCAACGCCCGCCCGTCGCCCGCGAGTTCGGCGAGGCGATCGACGGCCGGCCCGAGGACCTCGGGCGCGAACATCCCGGTGCCCGGCGTGTCATAGCGCCGAGCGGTTTCGGCGTCCCAGATCTCCTCCTGTCGCATGCCCTCAACGATCACTCTCCACGTACGGGCATGTCCAAGTGTTTTCCGGCACACAAAGTTCGACCGTCTGGTTGTGCGTCCGCGATGGCGGCCACTAACGTCGGCCATGTGGTCGAAGATCGTCCGGCGTAGGACGAGATGTTCCACGCCCTCACTCACGACGCGCGGCGCGTCATGCCGCGCCGGCCGGCCACCGGCGCACCGGCCGCCGGGGAGCCTGTCGAACCGCTGCGGATATCGCCGTCGGCGTCCGAGGACGTGAGGGTGCTCGAAAACGCCGGACTGGTGCAACGCACGGTCGTGCGCTGCAGGCACGTGGCCGGTCGCGGCCGGGCCCTCTCGCGAATGCCGTCGAATGGCTGCGCTTCCGCGAGCGGTTCCGAGGTGACCGCGTGCACGTGCTGCGACAGGCCCTCGACCGTCCACCCCCCACACAATCGAGGAGGCGTCATGACCGCTGAGTCCGCGACCTGCCCCGCCGTACGGCGTGGGCGGACGTCGGCCGCACCCCCGCATACCGTCCACCGCGATCGGATCGACCGGCTCACCGTGGTGGTGACGCGGTGACGGCCGACCTGAAGCCCGCGGCGGACCGGCTCGCGGCAATCATTCGCGACGTGGCCGACGACCAGCTCACCGGGCCTACACCGTGCGAGGGCATCACGGTCGGCGAACTGCTCGATCACATCGACGGCCTCTCCGTCGCCTTCGCCGCGGCCGCGCGGAAGATCCCGCCGCAAAGAGGCGGCCTCCCTCCGGTGCCGGACGCGTCCAGGCTGGGCGAGGACTGGCGCGAGCGCATCCCGGCCCGCCTCGCGGAGCTGGTCGAGGCGTGGCGGGATCCGGCCGCGTGGACCGGCACGGCCGAGATCGGCGGCGGCGTGCTGCCGGCCGAGGCCGCCGGGACGGCCGCACTCGACGAGATCGTCGTGCACGGCTGGGACCTCGCCGTCGCCACCGGCGCCGCCTACCCCGCCGACGACCCGGCCCTCGCCGAGGCCGTGCACCGGGTGCACCAGTGGGTCGGCGCCGTCGTCGCCGAGCAGCCGCAGGGGAGCCCCGGCCTGTTCGGACCGCCGGTGCCGGTGCCCGACGACGCTTCGCCGCTGGACCGGCTGCTCGGGCTCACCGGCCGCGACCCCGCCTGGAAGCCTCGGTGAGACACGTCCGCTGAATCCGGTTCCGGCCGCCCGCCGCGCGGGACACCCGGCGGGCGGCCGGCGGGCCCCCGGCAGGGGGGGGCACCCCCCGCGGGGCCGGCGGCACATCGGGAGAGCGGCGGGTGGGGGAAGAGTGTGTTAGG
>NZ_JBFAOO010000238.1:0-10257 GCF_040675265.1 Microbispora sp. NPDC049633 | reverse complement strand
AACCGCGTTGGCCGGGTTTGTCTGTGTTTCACCGCCGTTCGCTCTCCCCACCCCTGTTCACCGGGGGGGGCGCGGGGCCCCCCCCCCCCCCCCCCGCTACGACACCGCTCCGGTGGGACGGGAGCCGGATATCAGGGACGCGCGGACGGGCTGACGGTCTTGGCCGGGTCGCGCTCGACGACCGTCCCGAGCACGTCGTCGATCTTCTTGAGCACCTCGGCGTCGAGCTTCACACCGGCCGCCTTGACGTTGTCGCGCACCTGCTCGGGTTTGGTGGCCCCGACGATGGCCGACGACACGTTGGGGTTCTGCAGCACCCACGCCACGGCGAGCTGGGCCATCGTCAGCCCGAGGTCGGCCGCGATCGGCTTGAGGTCCTGCACCCGGCGCAGCACGTCGTCCTCCAGCAGCCGGCTGATGAAGCCCGAGCCGCTGGGGTCGGTGGCGCGGGACCCGGCCGGCGGCGGCTGGCCGGGCAGGTACTTGCCGGTCAGCACGCCCTGCGCGATGGGCGACCACACGATCTGGCCCAGCCCCTCCTTCTCGCACAGCGGCACGACCTCGGACTCGATGACCCGCCACAGCATCGAGTACTGCGGCTGGTTCGACACCAGCCGGTCGAACCCCATCTCGTCGGCGATCTTCAGCGCCCGCGCGATCTGGTCGGCGGTCCACTCGCTGACGCCGACGTACAGGACCTTGCCCTGCCGCACGAGGTCGTCGAAGGCGCGCAGGGTCTCCTCGAGGGGGGTCTCGAAGTCGAAGCGGTGCGCCTGGTACAGGTCGACGTAGTCGGTCTGCAGGCGGCGCAGCGAGCCGTTGATCGACTCCATGATGTGCTTGCGGGACAACCCGCGGTCGTTCTTGCCCTCACCGGTGGGCCAGTAGACCTTGGTGAAGATCTCCAGCGACTCGCGGCGGAGGCCCTTGAGGGCCCGGCCGAGCACCTCCTCCGCCCTGGTCCCGGCGTAGACGTCGGCGGTGTCGAAGGTGGTGACACCCTCGTCGAGGGCCGCGCGCACGCACTCGACGGCGGCGTCCTCCTCCACCTGGGACCCGTGCGTGATCCAGTTGCCGTAGCTGATCTCGCTGACCATGAGGCCACTGCGGCCAAGATGACGGTATTCCATGGTTCTGACCCTAGGTCATCCCGCCGGGACAGCCCTCCTAAGTGGTTCGCGGTAAGGTGCCCGGCGTGCGCCGGTTGATCATCTCTCGCCCTGTACGACTGGCTCTGGCCGTCGCGCTGGTCGCCGGCGTCGCCGCCGGGCTGGTCGTCGCCGCACGCCGCCGCCGTGCCGCCGCGCCGGTGCCACCCGGTCCGCGTCCGGCCCGTCCGCGTCCGGCCCCGTGGCGGGACGCGGCGGCCCCCGCCGGGAGCGGCCCCGAGCCGGTGCTCGGGTGGCCCACGGCGGACGACCTCGCGAGGTACGCCCGGCCGGAGGGCGGCGCGCCGATCGCCCGTCTCCTCTCCGGGCTACCCCGGATCGGGCGGCCACGCGGGACGAAGGCGCGCCGCTGGACGGCCGCGCTCGTCGCGCTCGGCCTGCTCGCCCTCGGCGCGCAGGCGCTCGACAGCGCGGTGTTCGGCCCAGAGCGCGGGCCGTCGTCCGGCTGGACGGCCTACGCGGGCGAAGACGTCGAACCTTGTCTCGAAGAAGGTTGCCCGGCGGCCGGGAACCACATGCCACCCGGCTACCGCCCCTGCCCCGCGTCCGGCTGCGGCGTGGCGGGGGAGCCCGTGCCGTCCGCCGATCCCGTCGCCGACGTGCCCGTGGCGGAGTCGCCGCCGTCCCTCGACCCCGCGTGCGCGCTCAGGAGGACGGGCGGCACAACCCCGGTCGTACGGCCGATCTCCCGCCGGGTGACGGCCGCCGTGAACCGCCAGTGGCGGCGGGTGGAGAAGTGGCTGAAGGCGCACGCGCCGAAGACGTACGCCTCGCTGAACAAGCCGGCCGGCCCCCGGCTGGTGGCCAAGGCGGAGGCGCGGCTCGGGAGGCCCATCCCCGACTCGCTGCGGGCCTCGCTGCTGCGCCACGACGGCGCACGCGGGCCGGCGGCGTTCCGGCTCCCGACGAACCACGCGCTCATGGGTGCGCGCGGACTGGTCGCGTCCTGGCCGGAGGCCTGCGCGATGGGCGGAGGCATCCCCCTCGCCTACGACCCCGATTCCGGCGGCTACCTCGTGACGAGCTCCGCCACCGGCGGCGTGGGCTTCGCCGACTGGGAGCTGCCGTATTTCGGGGACGAGTGGTCGTCGTACTACGCGCTGCTCAAGACCACGGCGGACGCCTTCGCCGGCGGCCGTGCCGTGGACGGGTCGGTCCCGGTGGTGCGCGAGGGCGTCCTGGAGTGGGAGTGAGAGTCCCGGGTCACACGGGGGTCACGCGCGCCACGAGGGTCACGAGGGTCACTTCTTCGCGCCGGCCGTGTCCTTGACGGCGACCGGGATGCCGCCGGGCAGGACCGTGGGCTTGGGGAAGCGAAGGCGGCGCATCTGCGACGAGCGCATCGCCGCGTAGAAGCCCACGCCCTTGAGGTCCTCGCCCGGGAACTTCGCCGCCGCCGCCTTCTTCACCTTGCCGGCCACGTAGAACGAGCTCGCGAGCACGAGCACCATCACGATCGGCAGGGACAGCGTGTAGACCGTGAGGACGGCCGAGCGGACCGGGATCGGGAACGGAACCATCGACAGCAGCATGATGACGAACACGACGGGCAGGAAGTACTGCCCGGGCAGCCGCCGCGAGTCGACCCAGTCGCGGGCGAACTTGCGCACCGGGCCGCGGTCGCGCGCGGGGAGCGCCCGCTCGTCGCCGCGCAGCATGGCCTCGCGCTGCTTGGCGCGCAGCGCCTTGTCGCGCTCGCGCGCCAGGCGGTAGGCCTCCTTGCGGTTGGCCGGTGCGGTCACCGGGGAGCGGCGGCGGCCCTGCGCCTCGCTCCGCTTCGGGGTGGGACGGCCCTTCCCCGGGGTGCCGTGGGGCTTAGGATCCTCTACAGGGACGGGGGAGTCCTCCGCTGAGGTCTGAGTGCGACGTCGGAACACGTCGCCCAGCCTACCTGGAGTGCAACTTAGTGACGCCCTCGCGCGTTATGCGTAGGGTGAACCCAGGCGGCTACGCCGCCTGACAAGGGGCTTGAGACGGCTGGGATCACCCACGCACAACCTTGGAGAAGGGGACGGCCGACGCGCATGAGCGTGATGAAGAGACTTTCCATGATCTTCAAGTCCAAGGCCAACAAGGCCCTGGACAAAATGGAGGATCCGCGGGAGACGCTGGACTATTCCTATCAGCGCCAGCTCGAGTTGCTGCAGAAGGTCCGCCGTGGCGTGGCAGACGTGGCCACCAGCCGCAAGCGGGTGGAGCTGCAGATCAACCAGCTGGAAGGGCAGGCCGCCAAGCTGGAGAACCAGAGCAGGCAGGCCCTGTCGGCCGGGCGCGAGGACCTGGCCCGCGAGGCGCTGACCCGCCGCAACGGCCTCAACGCCCAGATCGCCGACCTGCGTATCCAATACAGCAACCTCCAGGGCGAGGAGGAGAAGCTCACCCTCGCCAGCCAGCGGCTGCAGGCCAAGGTGGACTCCTTCCGTACGAAGAAGGAGACCATCAAGGCCACCTACACGGCGGCCGAGGCCCAGACGCGGATCAACGAGGCGTTCTCCGGAATCTCCGAGGAGATGGGTGACGTCGGCCTGGCGATCCAGCGCGCGGAGGACAAGACGGCGCAGATGCAGGCGCGCGCCGGCGCGATCGACGAGCTGCTGGCCAGCGGCGCGCTGGACGACTTCACCGGGCAGCGTGACGACATCCAGGCCGAGCTCGACCGCATGGGCGCGGGCTCGGACGTGGAGCTGGAGCTCGCCAAGATGAAGGCCGAGCTCGGCCAGGGCCCGGCGCCCCGGAGCGCCATCGAGCCCGGCCAGCAGGGTCAGGCGGCCCCGTCCAGCCAGCAGCAGCACACGCAGCAGCTGCGCCAGCCGGGGGAGGGACTGTGATCGTCAGAATCATGGGTGAGGGACAGGTCGAGATCGGCGCGGCCGACATCGACGTCCTGAACGAGCTCGACAGCGAGCTGGAAGCCGCGATCGAGTCGGGCGACGAGAACGATTTCCGGACGAAGCTCCACGCTTTGCTCGACAAGGTGCGTCACGTGGGCAAGGCCCTGCCGGACGACTCGCTGGAGCCGTCCGAGCTGATCCTGCCGCCGGCCGACGCCTCGATCGAGGAAGTGCGGGAGATGCTCGGGGACACCGGGCTCATTCCCGGCTGATGTCCTCCACGCGGTTCGCCCCTGATCGCGGCCTCACCGTCCGGATGACCGTGACGATGTTCCTGCTCGGGCTGCTCTACGTCGCGTTCGTGGTCGTCCTGGTCGCGGTGGGCGTACGCGCGGTCACCGTGCTCGTGATCGCCGGGGCTCTCCTGCTGGCGCAGTACTTCCTGTCCGACAAGATCGCGCTGTTCGCGATGCACGGGCGGGAGGTCTCGCCGCAGGAGGCCCCCGAGCTGCACGGGATCATCGACCGGCTGAGCGCGATGGCGGGAATGCCGAAGCCGCGGGTGGCGATCGCGGACTCGGACATCCCGAACGCGTTCGCCACGGGGCGCGACCGGAAGAACTCGGTGGTCTGCGTGACCACCGGCATCCTGCGCAGGCTCGACGCGCGGGAGCTCGAAGGGGTGCTGGCCCACGAGATGTCCCACGTGGCCCACCGGGACGTGGCGGTGATGACGATCGCCTCGTTCCTGGGAGTCGTGGCCGGCCTGATGACGCGCTTCGCGCTCTACACGGGCCTGGGCGGCCGGCGCAACGACAACGGCCCCCCGATCGGGCTGATCATCTTCGCGGTCTCCGGCCTGGTCTACGCCGTCAGCTTCCTGCTGACGCGGGCGCTGTCGCGCTACCGCGAACTGGCCGCGGACCGCGCGGGCGCGCTGCTGACGCAGCAGCCGAGTGCCCTGGCCAGCGCCCTGGTGAAGATCAGCGGCGACATCGGCAGGATCCCGACGAGGGACCTGCGCGAGGCGCAGCCGTTCAACGCCTTCTTCTTCGCGCCGGCCATCTCGGGCCAGAGCGTCGCCTCGCTGCTGTCGACCCACCCGCCGCTGGAGCGCCGGCTGGAACAGTTGTCCAGGATCTCCGCGGCGCTGGGCCGCGGATGAGGGAGCGCTGATGGGCTGGTTCGACGCGCTGCTCGGCCGGTCCAAGCCCGCCAGGCCCGACCTGGACGCGCTGTTCGCGCTGCCGTCCGCCGCCGTCACGCTGCAGGCCGCCACGGGCTTCGCCCCGGCGGGCGCCGGGTCGGTGTGCTTCCGCGCCGCCGAGGGCGGCGCCTTCGCCCGGCTCGAACAGGACGTCCAGGCCCTGATGGGCAAGGTGGAGGTCGTGCGGGACTCCTACGGCTACACCTGGCTGCAGGTGCGCAACCCCGACGTGGCCGGGCTCGTGACCGACCTGCACGCCGCCAACTCGTCCCTGGAGTCGGCCGGGTTCGGCCCCTCGCTGCTGTGCTCGCTCGTCGCGTTCGCCGATCCCTCCGGAAGGCGGCTCGCGATCGTCTACCTCTACAAGCGCGGCACGTTCTACCCCTTCGCCCCTGCCGGCGAACCGCGCCGCGACAACGCGCTGGAACTGCAGGTGCGCGGTGTCCTGGAGCGCGAGCTCAAAATCGAACCCGATCTGGCGAGCTGGTTCCCCGTCTGGGGCGCCCCCGGCCTCTGACCGTTCCAGGAGCCTTCATGACCGAGTGGACCCACCTGCGGTACACCGAGGCGGCGGCCGCGGAGATCGGCCGCATGGCCGGCGCCGTACGGGGCCGGGACGGCGCCACCCCTGTCCCGACCTGTCCCGGCTGGGATCTGCGCGCCCTGACCGAGCACACGGGGGCCATCCACCGGTGGGCGGCCGCCATGGTGCGCGACGCCGCGCCGCGCCGGTACGACCGCGACGCCATGGACCACGGCTTCCCCGAGGACTTCGCCGAGGCCGCCGGCTGGCTGGAGGCGGGAGGCGTCCTGCTCACCGAGGCGCTGAAGAGCCGCGACCCGGACACAGAGGTGTGGGGCTGGGCGGGAGGCGGGTCCCGGCGCGCCCGGTTCTGGTCCCGCCGCCAGCTCCACGAGACCGTCGTCCACCGCGCGGACGCCGAGATCGCTCTCGGCATCACCCCCCGCATCGACGAGGACGTCGCGGCCGACGGCGTGGAGGAGTTCTTCGCCGTCCTCCCGTACGCCCGGTGGCGGCCGCAGGTCGCCGAGCTCAGGAGCGACGGAGAGGCGATCTCCTGGCGGACCGGAACCGGTCTCGCCTGGCTCGTGCGGCTCACTCCCAAGGGGTTCACCTGCGAGAGGTCCGAGGAGGCCGCAGACGTCACCGTACGCGTGCCGACGGCCGGGGACCTGATGCTGACGCTGTGGAACCGGCGCGAGCCCGACGCGGTCCACGGTGACGACGCGCTGCTGAGCTTCTGGCGCGAGCGCGCGCGGATCTGAGCCGGGATCCCCAGCGGGAGCCGGGACCGGAAGCGGGGATCCGAAGACGCGAACGCCCCCGGAGCACGGCTCCGGGGGCGCCCACGTCCTACGCGCGCGGTTACGGCAGGGCGAGCATGCGGTCGAGGGCGACCTTGGCCCAGTGGGTGGTGTCCTCGTCGACCGTGATCCGGTTGACGACCTCGCCGTCGGCCAGCGACTCCAGCGCCCAGACCAGGTGCGGCAGGTCGATCCGGTTCATGGTGGAGCAGTAGCAGACGGTCTTGTCGAGGAAAGTGATCGTCTTGTCCGGGAACCGGTTGGCGAGGCGGCGCACCAGGTTCAGCTCGGTGCCGACCGCCCAGGACGACCCGGCCGGGGCCTCCTCCAGCTTCCGGATGATGTACTCGGTCGACCCGACGAAGTCCGCCTTGGTCACGACCTCGTGGCGGCACTCGGGGTGGACGAGCACGTTCACCCCGGGAATGCGGGCCCGCACCTCGTCCACGCACGTCGCGGAGAAGCGCCCGTGGACCGAGCAGTGCCCCTTCCACAGGATCATCTTCGCGTTCTCCAGCTGCTCCCGGGTGAGGCCGCCGTTCGGGCGGTGCGGGTTGTAGACCACGCAGTCGTCCAGGGACAGCCCCATCTCCAGCACCGCGGTGTTGCGGCCCAGGTGCTGGTCGGGCAGGAACAGCACCTTCTCGCCCTGCTCGAAGGCCCAGGTCAGGGCGCGCCGGGCGTTGGAGGAGGTGCACACGGCGCCGCCGTGGCGTCCGCAGAACGCCTTGATGTCCGCGCTGGAGTTCATGTAGGTGATCGGCACCACCCGGTCGGCGATGCCGGCGTCCTCCAGGGCGTCCCAGCAGTCCTCGACCTGCGTGAAGGTCGCCATGTCGGCCATCGAGCAGCCGGCGGCCAGATCGGGGAGCACGACCTTCTGTGTGTCGCTGGTCAGGATGTCGGCCGACTCGGCCATGAAGTGGACGCCGCAGAACACGATGTACTCCGCCTCGGGCCGGGCGGCGGCCTCGCGGGCCAGCTTGAACGAGTCACCGGTCACGTCGGCGAACTGGATGACCTCGTCACGCTGGTAGTGGTGACCGAGCACGAACAGCCGGTCGCCCAGCCGCTCCTTGGCCACGCGTGCGCGCTCCACGAGCGTCGGATCGGACGCGGGAGGCAGCTCGCCCGGACAGTCGACGCCGCGTTCGCTGTGCGGGTCGGTGCCCTGGCCGAGGATGAAGAGCGGAAGGCCGGTCTCGGTGATCGTCACGACCACACCCCCTCGGGGACTTATCGTCTAACTGACGACTAATCATTACACATGGCATCGGCTGGTTCGTCGCGGGTCGCCGGTGGGGCACTGGAATGTGTAGGGCTTCACGGGTGTTGGTAGCGTCTAGGTAGGACGTCAGAACCAATCGACCGCCCCGATGGGCGGTTGGCGCAGACGCGGGAGTCAGCACATGACGGTTGAGAGCAGCGAGACCACTCAGCAGGGCCTGATCCTGACTGACGCGGCCGCCGCCAAGGTCAAGAGCCTGCTCGAGCAGCAGGGCGAGGAAGGGCTGCAGCTTCGGGTGGCCGTCCAGCCGGGTGGCTGTTCCGGCCTGCGTTACCAGCTCTTCTTCGACGACCGGTCGATGGACGGTGACGTGGTCTCCACCTTCGGCGGCGTGAACGTCGTCACCGACCGGATGAGCGCGCCGTACCTCATCGGGGCCACGGTCGACTTCGTGGACACCATCGAGAAGCAGGGCTTCACCATCGACAACCCCAACGCGACGGGGTCGTGCGCCTGCGGCGACTCGTTCAACTGACGGCGAGCGCGCGCCCGGCCGCGGGCGACGGATGATGCGTCGAGCGCCCCGCGCGGATTCCTCCGTGCGGGGCGTCGTCATGGCACGAGACGGTACGCTCAGTAGGTTCGGCGGGATTCATCCCGGCCCCCCGTCTTCCTGATGCTGACAACGAGGAGAATGACCCCGTGCGCATCGCCGTCACCGGCTCCATCGCCACCGACCATCTGATGACGTTCCCCGGCCGCTTCGGCGACCAGCTCATCGCCGAGCAGCTCGACCGGGTGTCGTTGTCGTTCCTCGTCGACGATCTGCAGATCCGCCGTGGCGGATGCGCGGCCAACATCGCCTTCGGCATGGGCTGCCTCGGGCTCACCCCGATCCTGGTCGGCGCCGTGGGCACGGACTTCGCCGACTATCGCTCCTGGCTGGAGCGCCACGGCGTCGACTGCGAGTCGGTCCACGTGTCGGAGCTGCACCACACCGCGCGCTTCCTGTGCACCACGGACGAGGACCACAACCAGATCGCCTCGTTCTACACCGGCGCGATGGCGGAGGCGAGGGAGATCGAGCTGGGCCCGATCGCCGAGCGTCTCGGCGGGCTCGACCTGGTCCTCATCAGCCCCAACGACCCGGCGGCGATGGTGCGGCACACCGACGAGGCGCGCCAGCGGGGCATCCCGTTCGCCGCGGACCCGTCGCAGCAGCTCGCCCGCATGCCCGGCGAGGAGATCCGCCAGCTCGTCGAGGGCGCGGCGTACCTGTTCAGCAACGACTACGAGCTCGGTCTGATCGCGCAGAAGACCGGCTGGTCGGACGAGGAGATCCTGGACCGGGTCGGCGTACGGGTGACGACCCTCGGCCCCAAGGGCGCCAGGATCGACCGGAAGGGCGAGCCGTCGCTGCACATCCCGCCGGCGCCCGAGCTGGGCAAGGCCGACCCGACCGGCGTCGGGGACGCCTTCCGTGCCGGGTTCCTGTCCGGGCTCGCCTGGGGCCTGTCCCTGGAGCGCTGCGGACAGCTCGGCAACCTCACCGCGACGCACGTGCTGGAGCGGGTCGGCTGCCAGGAGTACGAGCTCGGCCAGCGGGTCTTCCTGGAGCGGTTCGCCGGCGCCTACGGGCCCGACGCGGCCGCCGAGGTGGCCGGGCACGCCCGCTGCCACCACGCCTGAGGCCGCCGAATCGTCAGGCGCGGCTCAGTAGTTGCGGCGCACGTGGATGGACCAGCCGCCCTGGGGCAGCTCGTAGCTCCCCACGTGCTCGTGTGACTTCAACCGGCACCAGGCCGGGACGTCGGTGAACGCGGCGGGGTCGTCGGCCAGTACGGCGACCACGCCGCCCGTCGCCACCTGGTTGATCCGCTCGGCCAGCATGATGATCGGGATCGGGCACTTGCGGCCCAGCGCGTCGATCGTCAGCGCGGGCGGTTCCGCCGGCCGGGCCGGCGCGGCGGGCTCGGCCCGCTCCGCCGCCCTGGCCGCCTCGGGAGACCGCCGGGCGCCGCCGCCCGTCCGTCTGCGCCACATCAGTGCACCCCCAAGCTCGACCGGATCCGCCGCACGATGTCCGGGAGCACCGCGAGGAAACGATCGATGTCGTCCTCGGACACGCCACGGGGCAGCGATACCCGCACATTTCCATGCGTAAGCACGCCCATGGCCTCCAGAACGTGCGATGGACGAAGCGTACTCGCCGTGCAGGAGCTTCCGGACGAGACGGCGAAACCGGCCTTGTCGAGCTCGGTCAGCAGCGCCTCGCCCTCGACGTACAGGCAGGAGAACGTCACGATGTGCGGCAGCCGCAGGACCGGCGCGCCGACGACCTCGACGTCGGGCACCAGGAGGGGCACCTCGGCGCGGATCCGGTCGACCAGGGCCGACAGCCGCCTGTTCTCCGCCTCCGCCTCCTCGGCCCGCGCGCGCAGCGCCGCGGCGGCGGCCACGATCGCCGGCACGTTCTCGAACCCCGGCACGCGCCGC
>NZ_JBFAOO010000237.1:0-10280 GCF_040675265.1 Microbispora sp. NPDC049633 | reverse complement strand
GGCGGGGCCGGCGCGGCCAGGGCGGACGCCGCCGGGGGAGACGTCAGACAGGGGGCGATGAGCGCGGCGGCGAGTGCCGCGACGAGGGAGAGCGCTGCGGGCACGCGCGTACGCCGGTGCTGGGGGGTCACCATGGCCCGGAAGCTAGTGATGAGTGCACATCCGTGCAAGACTTTGCTGCAACTTCCAGAAACATTGCAGCCATTCCGTGACCCACCGCCGTAACGGTGGCGAAACGTGTGTCCGACACTGTTGGTGTCGCACGAGAAGGAGGTGGTGGGGATGTTGCTGCGGCTGCGGGTCTCGCTCCCCGACCGGCCCGGGGTGCTCGGCCAGGTGGCGCGCGCTTTCGGGGTGCTGGGAGCCGACATCCTGCAGGTCACCGTGCTGGAGCGGCAGGCGGGCCGCGCGGTGGACGATTTCACCGTCTCCTGGTCGGGCGTCTTCGAGCCGGGAGAACTGCGCGAGCGGATCGGCGTGGTCCCCGGCACGCGGGTGGAGGCCGTGTGGCCGACCAGGGAGGTGCCCGGGTCGACCCCCGACTACGATCTGCTCGGCCACGTCGCCGCGGAGCCGCATCGGGCGTACGTCACCCTCGTCGACGCGGTGCCCGACCTTCTCAGCGCCGAGTGGGCGGTGGCGGTCGACTCGGCGGACGGCACGATCGTCCACGGAAGCTGGCAGGCGCCGGAGGTCGTGCCCGCGGCCGACCTCACCCCGCTGCGCGCCTCGGCGTTCGATGAGGGCGGGCTGCACCTGGCGAGCGTGCCGATGGACGGCGTCCACCTGGTGGTCGCGCGCACCCAGGGGCCGGCGTTCCACCGGGCGGAGCTGGACAAGATCGTCCGCCTGGTGGGGATCGTCTCCGTGCTGGCCGGCGGCGTCAGCCGGCCGGTGTGAGGGCCGGTGTGAGAGCGGGTGTGAGCGGTGTCAGCGGCGGGGCGGGTCGATGCGGGTGCCGTCCATCGTGAACAGCATGAGCCGGGAGACGTCGACCGCGACCCGGCCGTGCTCGCCCGCGCGCCACACGGGGCGGTTGCCGAGCCTGACGATCAAATCCGCGCGGCGGTGCGTGCCCGACTGCGACAGCGGCGGCGGCGGTTCCTCCTCCGGGGGCGTGGGGCCGTTGAGCAGGCGGCGCATCATCGACCGCGCCCGGCCGCCGCTCGCCGTGCCGTTGAGCTGCCGGCGGTCCGGCGGCTCGGGCACCACGACGCCCGGGATCCCGGCCTCCAGGTAGGCAAGCCACTCGTGACCGTGGTACTCCAGCGTCCGCACCCGCCCGAAGAAGGTCGGGCCCTCGGTCTTCTCCGGCACCGGGACCAGCCCGTCGGGGCGGATCCCCACGATGATCTGCATGCCGGTGTGCTGGGACACGGCGTACGCCCGTGGATCGGTCCAGGGCATGGTCAGCTGATGTGGCCCGAAGTCGAGCATTATGTACTGATTTTGGGGCGTGCGGACCGTGGCGGCGAGCAGGTTCAGCTGCTGCGAGTTGAGGAACGCGGCGGTGAACGCGGTCGCGGGGTCGTTGTAGACCTGCGCCGGGGTGCCGATGTCCTGCAGCACGCCCCGGTTCATGATTGCGATGCGGTCGGCCAGGGTGAGGGCCTCGACCTGGTCGTGCGTCACGTAGATGGTGGTCACCCCGAGGGCCCGCACCAGTGACGAGATCTCCATGCGCAACTCGGTGCGCATGCCGGCGTCGAGGTTGGACAGCGGCTCGTCCATCAGGAACAGCGAGGGCTGACGCACGATCGCCCGGCCCATCGCCACGCGCTGGCGCTGGCCGCCGGACAGCGTGCCCGGCCGCCGGTCCAGCGTCTCGTCGATGTGCAGCGCGCGGGAAAGCTCCACCACCCGCTGCTTGACCATCGTCGGGTCCGCCTTGGCGATCTCCAGCGGGAAGGACAGGTTGCCGCGCACCGTCTTGTGGGGATACAGGGCGCCGTTCTGGAAGACCATCGCGACGTCCCGGTCCCGGGGAGCGAGGTGGTTGGCGAGCTGCCCGCCCAGCCACAGGTCCCCGGAGGTGATGTCCTCCAGTCCCGCGATCATGCGTAGCAGCGTGGACTTCCCGCAGCCCGACGGTCCGAGCAGGACGAGGAGTTCACCCTCGCCCGCGCGGAGGTTCATGCGGTCGACCGCGAGGTACCCCCCCGGGTAGATCTTCGTCACGTTGTCGAGGACGACGGTGCTCATGCCAGCTCGTTCCTCCCGGGCAGGCACGCCCGGATCCCCAGGCCTTCGGTGTGAATGATGAGGTAGTACATCGCGTCCCGGGTGCCCGTGTCCATACGTGTCGTGAAAGATCCGGCATCTACGTGCAACTTCTCGTTACTCCCGACTTTCCCCACGTTAAAGACGGCTGTCAGGGGAGTGTCGTGACCTCCCGCACCCTCCTCTGGGGCCTGGATTGTAACGAAATTGCTGAAAGTTTCTGTAAGGCCTTTCACCCCTGTTCGTGCTCCTGTTACGTTCCGCTCAAATCCCCCTGAGCAAGGAGTGCGACGCAGATGAGGCGAGTCCTCACGTCCGCGGCGGTGGCCGCGGCGCTCGCTTTGGCGGTCACCGCCTGTGGCGACGGTTCCGGCGACGCCGGCTCGGCCCCGGCCAAGAGTGCCGCTCCCGCCGAGGTGTCCGGCACGGTCACCTGGTGGGACACCTCGGACGCCACGACCGAGGGACCGGTCTTCCAGGAGATCATCAAGGGCTTCGAGGCCAAGTACCCGAAGATCAAGATCAACTACGTCAACGTGCCGTTCGCGGACGCGCGGGACAAGTTCAAGACCGCCGCGCAGTCCGGGTCGGGCGCCCCCGACGTGCTGCGCACCGACGTGGGCTGGGTCGCGGAGTTCGCCTCGCTCGGCTACCTCGCGCCGCTGGACGGCACCGCGGCCGTCGACAAGCCCGAGGAGCTCCTCCCGGTCCCGGCGGCCAGCGGCAAGTTCAACGGCAAGACGTACGGCGTGCCGCAGGTGACGGACACCCTCGGCCTGCTGTACAACAAGGAACTACTGAAGAAGGCGGGCTACGACGAGCCTCCGGCCACGATGGCCGACCTCAAGAAGGTGGCGCTCGACGTCAAGTCGAAGACCGGAGCCGGCGGCATCGCCCTGAACGTGGACGCCTACTTCCTGCTTCCGTTCATCTACGGCGAGGGCGGCGACTTCGTCGACGTCCAGAACAAGAAGATCACGATCTCGTCCCCGCAGAGCGTGGCGGGGGTGAAGATCGTCGAGGACCTCATCACGTCCGGGGCCGCCGTCAAGCCCGCGCTGCAGGACAGCTACACGAACGCCGAGACCGCGTTCAAGGACGGCAAGGTCGCGATGATCTTCAACGGGCCGTGGTCGAACGCCGACAACCTCGGTGGCAAGGTGTTCAAGGACAACCCGGACAACTTCGGCGTCGCCCCGGTCCCGGCCGGCTCGGCGAAGGCGGGCTCGCCGCTGGGCGGCCACGACTACACGGTCTACGCGGGCTCGAAGAACCTCGACGCGTCCTACCTGTTCGTCCAGTACATGGCGAGCGCGGAGAGCCAGGCGAAGATCGCCGGCAAGCTCGGCCTGCTGCCGACCCGCCAGCCCGCCTACAGCGCCCCCGAGGCCACCGCGAACCCGAAGATCGCGCAGTGGCAGAAGCCGATGGAGGCGGCCGTCGAGCGTCCCTGGATCCCCGAGGCGGCCTCGCTGTTCCAGCCGCTGGTCGAGGGCTACCAGAAGCTCGCCGGCGGGCAGACGACGACCGAGCCCATGCTCAAGGACGTCGCCACCGCCTACCAGGGCATCCTCAAGGGCTGGAGCCTGTAGGCGATGACGGCTGACGTCGTCGTGACGAGAAGGGCCGCGCCCCGCAGTGGGGCGCGGCGCCTCCTGTCGCGTCACTGGTACGCCTGGGCGATGATCGCGCCGGTCGTCGTCGTCACGCTGGTGCTGGTCGGCTACCCGCTCGTCCGGGGGATCTACCTGTCGCTCACCGACGCGACCGAGGGCAACATGGGCCGCACGATCGGGATGAACGTCATCCCGTCCACCTACGAGTTCGTGGGCCTGAAGAACTACACCGACATCCTCACCTCGTCGGAGTTCCTCGGCCGGCTGACCTGGACGATCGTGTGGACCGTCGTGTGCGTCGCCCTGCACGTGGGCATCGGCCTCGGCTTCGCGCTGCTGCTCAACCGGCCCATGCGGCTGCGGTCGTTCTACCGGATCCTGCTCGTCCTGCCGTGGGCGGTGCCCGCCTTCGTGTCCGCGTTCATCTGGCGCTACCTGCTGAACGGCGAGTTCGGCGTGGTCAACGCCATGCTGCGGGCCGCCGGGTTCGCCGGCGTCAGCTGGCTGGACGACCCGTTCTGGGCCAAGGTCTCGGTGATCGCCTGCAACGTGTGGCTGGGCGTGCCGTTCATGATGCTCGCGCTGCTCGGCGGCCTGCAGGCCATCCCGCGCGAGCTGTACGAGGCCGCCGAGGTCGACGGCGCCACGCCGTGGCGGCGTTTCCGCCACATCACGCTTCCGGGCCTGCGCCCGGTGTCCAGCACGGTCGTCCTGCTCGGCACGATCTGGACGTTCAACCAGTTCCCGGTGATCTTCCTGCTGACCAAGGGAGGACCGGGCGGCTCCACGGAGATTCTCGTGACGTACGCCTACCGCCAGGCGTTCGAGGGCATCAGGAACTACTCGGGCTCCGCCGCCTGGGGCATGGTGATCCTCGCCCTGCTCGTCGTGATGGCCACGGCCTACCGGCGCGCGCTCAGGCAGCAGGGGGAGGCATGGTGAGCTCCGCCGCCTCGGCCGCCGCCCCCGCCCGCGCCGGCGCGTGGAGCCGCGACAGGCGCAGCCCCGGCAGGTCGGTCGCCCTGCACCTCACGCTGATCGCCGCGAGCATCGTGTCGGTGTTCCCGGTCGCGTGGCTGGTGCTGACCTCGCTCAAACCGCGCACGGTCATCGAGACCGCGTCGGTCGCGCCGATCGACCACCCCACGCTCGCCAACTACACGCAGGTCCTCGGGGAGACCCGGTTCCTCACGTGGGCAGCCAACGCCGTGATCGTCTCGCTGATCACGGCCGTGCTCGGCGTGCTGCTGTCGGCCACGACCGGCTACGCGGTCAGCCGCTTCCGCTTCCCCGGGTTCCGCTCGGTGATGTGGATGCTGCTGATCACGCAGATGTTCCCCGTGGCGATCCTGATCGTGCCGATCTACAACCTGATGGCCGGCCTCGGGCTGATCAACCAGTTCCCGTCCCTGGTCATCGCGTACCTCACCTCCACGGTGCCGTTCTGCGCGTGGATGATGAAGGGCTACTTCGACACCGTTCCGGTGACGATCGACGAGGCGGGCCGGGTGGACGGCCTGACCCCGTTCGGCACGTTCTGGCGGCTCATCCTGCCGCTGGCCAAGCCCGGCCTGGCCGTGGCCGCGTTCTACTCGTTCATCACCGCCTGGGCGGAGGTCGCGTACGCGACCGCGTTCATGACGGGCGACGACAAGTACACGCTCGCGGTCGGCCTGAGCCAGTTCGTCGGCCAGCACAAGGCGGAGTGGGGCCTGCTCACGGCCTCGTCGGTGCTGATCGCCATCCCGGCGGCCGCCGTCTTCCTGCTCGTCCAGCGCCACCTCGTCACCGGCCTGACGGCCGGCGCGACGAAGGCGTGACCCAATATGAGAATCGGGGGATCCCAATGACCGAACTCGCCGTCCAGCCGTCCGCGGTCACGACCAGGTGGTGGCGCGACGCGGTGATCTACCAGGTGTACGTCCGCAGCTTCGCGGACGGCAACGGCGACGGGATCGGCGACCTGCTCGGCGTGCGCAGCCGCCTGCGGTACCTGGCCGACCTGGGCGTGGACGCGATCTGGCTGACGCCCTTCTACCCCTCGCCGATGGCCGACTTCGGGTACGACGTGGCCGACTACCGGAACGTCGATCCGATCTTCGGGTCGCTGGCCGACGCCCAGGCGCTGATCGCGGACGCCCACGGGCTGGGCATCCGCATCATCGTGGACGTGGTGCCCAACCACACCTCCGACCGGCACCCCTGGTTCGAGGCGGCGCTGCGGGCCGGGCCCGGCAGCCCGGAGCGGGAGCGCTACATCTTCCGCGAGGGCAAGGGCGCGGCGGGCGAGCTGCCGCCCAACGACTGGGAGTCGATCTTCGGCGGGCCCGCCTGGACCCGGGTCGAGGACGGGCAGTGGTACCTCCACCTGTTCGCGCCCGAGCAGCCGGACCTCAACTGGGAGCACCCGGAGGTGCACGAGGAGTTCGCCGACGTGCTGCGGTTCTGGCTGGACCTCGGCGTGGACGGCTTCCGCGTCGACGTGGCGCACGGCATGGTCAAGGCGCCCGGCCTGCCCGACGTGGGCGCCTCGGGCCAGGCCGAGATGATCGGCGAGCAGGTCGTGCCGTTCTTCGACCAGGACGGCGTGCACGAGATCCACCGGACGTGGCGCCGCATCCTCGACTCCTACGACGGCGAGCGGATCGGGGTGGCGGAGGCGTGGGCGCCCTCGCCCGAGCGGCTGGCCAACTATGTCCGCCCGGACGAGCTGCACCAGGCGTTCAACTTCCACTTCCTCAAGACGCCCTGGGAGGCCGGCCGCTTCCGCGAGGTCATCGACGAGTCGGTGCGCACGTCGGCGCTGGTGGGCGCGCCCCCGACCTGGGTGCTGTCCAACCACGACGTCAAGCGGCACGTCACGCGGTACGGCGGCGGCGAGCGCGGCCTGCGCAGGGCGCGGGCGGCGGCGCTGCTCATGCTGGCGCTGCCCGGCTCGGCCTACATCTACCAGGGCGAGGAGCTCGGGCTGCCCGAGGTGCTCGACCTGCCCGAGCAGTACCTGCAGGACCCCCAGCGGCTGCGCGACCCCGACAGCGGCCGGGACGGCTGCCGGGTGCCGCTGCCGTGGACCGCGGCGGGCGAGCCGCCGTACGGCTTCACCCCGCCGGGCATCTACGAGAGCTGGCTGCCGATGCCGTCCGGCTGGCGCGACCTGTCGGTGGAGGCGCAGCTGCGCGACGGCGCCTCGACGCTCAGCCTCTACCGGGCCGCGCTCGCCCTCAGGCGGGAGCACCCGGAGCTGGGCGACGGCACGCTGACCTGGCTCGACAGCCCGGCCGGCACGCTGGCGTTCCGCCGCGGCGAGTCGTTCGTCTGCGTCCTCAACATGACCGCCGAGTGGGTGGAGATCGGGGCGCCGGGCGACCTGCTGCTGGCCAGCGGAGGGCCGGAGACGTCCGGCGGAGTCGTGCGGCTCGCGCCCGACTCCGCCACCTGGTGGACCGGGAACAATGTCTAAAGTAATGCTCATGAACAACACGCGGCTCGCCGACATCGCTGCTCAGGCCGGAGTCAGCGAGGCGACGGTGAGCCGTGTGCTCAACGGCAAGGCGGGGGTCTCCCCGGCCACCCGCCAGGCCGTGCTCACCGCCCTCGACCTGATGGGCTACGAGCGCCCCCAGCGGCTGCGCCAGCGCAGCAACGGCCTGATCGGCCTGGTGATCCCGGAGCTCGGCAACCCGATCTTCCCGGCGTTCGCCCAGGCGATGGAGAAGTCGCTGATCCAGCACGGCTACACGCCGATCCTGTGCACGCAGGAGCCCGGCGGCGCGCCCGAGGACGAGTTCACCGAGATGCTGCTCGACCGGGGCGTGTCCGGCATCGTCTTCGTGTCCGGCCTGCACGCCGACACCACCGCGCGGATGGACCGCTACACCAGGCTCACCGACCGCGGGCTGCCGATCGTGTTCGTGGACGGCTACAACGAGGCCATCCCCGCGCCGTTCATCTCGCCGGACGACCGGCTCGCCGCGCGCCTGGCCGTGCAGCACCTGGTGGACCTCGGGCACGAGCGCATCGGCCTCGCGCTGGGGCAGCGGCGGTTCGTCCCGGTCATCCGCAAGATCGAGGGCTTCCGCCAGGCGATGGCGCAGCTGCTCGGCGTGACCGGCGTCGACGACCTCATCCAGCACTCGCTGTTCTCCGTCGAGGGCGGGCAGGCCGCCGCCGCGGCGCTGTTCGACCGCGGCTGCACCGGCGTCTTCTGCGCCAGCGACCTCATGGCCCTCGGCGCGATCCGCGCCGCCCGCGAGCGGGGGCTGTCGGTGCCCGGGGACGTGTCGGTCGTCGGATTCGACGACTCGCCGCTGATGGCCTTCACCGACCCGCCGCTGACGACCGTGCGCAAGCCGATCGGCGCGATGGCGGCCGCGGCCGTCGAGACACTGCTCGAGGAGATCGGCGGCAGCCCGGCCAAGCACGTCGAGCTGGTCTACCAGCCCGAGCTCGTGGTGCGCGGCTCCACCAGCTCCGGGCCCCTCGTCAACCGCTGAAACCCCCGTGGTCTCGCGGTTCGCCGCGCGGAGGGCCGCAGGCCTGCGCGTCCACCCTCCGTGATCACGCACAGAACCTCGTGGAGCCCGGCGTGACCCTCAACGACGCCCTTCCTGATCATGCAATCGACGTCCTCGTCGTCGGCGGCGCCGGCGTCGACACGACCGTCTACGTGCCGGAGCTGCCCCTGCCGTACGCCGACACCTACGCCGTGCCGCCCGTGGTCGACCGCATCGGCAACACCGGTGCCGGGGTCGCCCTCGGCTGCCACGCGCTCGGCCTGCGCGTGAAGTTCGTCGACCTGATCGGCGACGACCCGCAGGGCGCGCTGATCCGCGACCACCTCGCGGCGCGCGGCGTGGACTTCTCCCACGCGGTGTCGGAGGCGGGCACCCGCCGCAGCGTCCTGCTGGTGGACCCCGGCGGCAGGCGGCTGTCGCTCTTCGACCCCCGGGTCGTCCCCGGCCAGCGGATGCCGCGCGACCTCTACCTGCCCGCCCTCCGGTCGGCCCGGCACGTCCACGTCTCGATCGTGGACTTCGCCCGGCACGTGTACGCCGACATCCCGGACGGCACGACGGTCTCGACCGACCTGCACGACTGGGACGGGCAGAACCCGCACCACGAGGACTTCGCCTACTCCTCCGAGCTGGTCTTCCTGTCCGCGGTGAAGCTCGGCGGACGGCGGGAGGAGGTCATGCGGTCGATCGCGGAGCGGGGCCGTGCGTCGGTGGTCGTGTGCACGGCCGGAGCCGAGGGCTGCCATGTGCTCGCCGGCGGGCGCGTCCGGCGCTTCCCCGCGGCTCCGCTGCCCGGCCCGGTGGCCGACAGCAACGGCGCCGGGGACGCGTTCGTGTCCGGCTTCCTGTACGGCCGCCTGAGCGGCCGGCCATTGGAGGAGTGCGTACGGCTGGGCGCCGTGGCCGGGGCGCACGCGTGCACCAGCGAGGGCACCCACGAGGACCCGATCACCCTGGACGCCCTGCCGGCCACGGCGCCGTGAGACCGGACGCGGTGTCATGAGACGACGCCGGGCCCGCGACCGCCGGTGAGCGGACCCGGGCCCGGCACCCATGGACGTGCCCGGGTCACGGGCACGAGCATGGTCACCGGCTCCGCCGAGGGAGGGAGGGCGGACCGGCGAGCTTGAGGGAACTCAGGGACGCAACGCCGCGGCCTCGGACGCGAGCTTCTCGATCCTGGCGAAGTCGCCCGCCGCCACCAGGCTGCGCGGCGTGAGCCAGCTTCCGCCGACGCAGCCGACGTTCGGCAGGGCGAGGTAGGCCGGGGCGTTCGACGGGGTGATCCCGCCCGTGGGGCAGAAGCGCACGTCGGGCAGCGGGCCGCTCAGCGCCTTGAGGTACGTGACGCCCCCGGCGGGCTCGGCCGGGAAGAACTTCAGCTCGCGTACCCCGCGCTCGGCCAGCGTCATCGCCTCGGTGGCCGTGGCGACGCCCGGCAGGAACGGCACACCGGAGGCGAGCATGGCCGCGAGCAGGCCGGGCGTGGTGCCGGGGGAGACGAGGAATCGGGAGCCGGCCTCCGTCGCGGCCTCCACGTCCTCCGGCGAGCGCACGGTGCCGGCGCCGACGACGGCCTCCGGCACCTCGGCGGCGATTCGCCGGATGGCGTCGAGGGCGACGGGGGTCCGCAGCGTGACCTCGATGACCGGCAGGCCCCCGCCCACCAGGGCCCGGGCGAGGGGGACGGCGCTTTCGGCGTCGTCGAGGACGACCACCGGGACGACCGGCGCGAGGTCGAGAATGTTGCTCATACACGCTCCACATCGGGGAATCGTTGGGCGAGCCAGGCGGCCGCACCCGTAAGCGCCGGCTGTTCGGCGATGATCAGTGAGGTGGCGATCGCGGCGGCGTACTCCGACAGCGCCGGCGCGGTCGTCTCGAACCGGGCCCGGAACGCGCTGCCGGGGATCCGCGCGGCCAGGCGGGG
>NZ_JBFAOO010000236.1:0-10287 GCF_040675265.1 Microbispora sp. NPDC049633 | reverse complement strand
TGGACCTGACCGGTGCGGCGCTGCTCGCGGGCACGCTCGCGATCGGCGTGCACACGCTGGCGGGTGTGCCCGTCCACGGCTGGGCCGCGGCGCCGACGCTGCTCGGGCTGCTCGCCGTCGCGGGCCTGGCCGCCGTGTTCGTCGCGCACGAGCGCCGCGCGGCGCATCCGATCGTGCCCGCCGCGGTCGTCCGGTCGATGCCGGTGGCCGCGTCGTTGCTGCTCCTGCTGGCCGTCACGAGCGGCGTGTTCGGCGCGCTGTTCGCCGCCACCTTCGTGCTGCAGGAACGGCTCGGGCTCGATCCGCTCACGACGGGTCTACGGCTGCTTCCGGTCACGGTGGTCATGGTCCTCGGCGCGCCCGCGGCGGCCGCCGCCCTGCGCCGGTACGGCCCGCGCCGTACGGCGGTCACCGGGACCGCTCTGGCCGTCGTGGGCGTCGCGGGCGGGTCCGGGCTCGGCGCCGGCGGCCCCTGGGCGGCCACCGGCGCCGCGTTCGCCCTCGTGGGGGCGGGATTCGCGGCCGTGATGGTCACCGCTACCGGGACCGTCGTCGGCGACGCCCCGGCCGGGTACGCCGGAGTCGTCGGCGGGCTCAAACAGACCGTGATGAACATCGGTCCCAGCCTGGGCATCGCGGTGGCCGCCGGGGCGACAGCCCTCGACGCGCCCGTCGCGGCGGGCGCGCCGGGGTCCGGCCTCACGCTGCCGATCATGGCGGGGCTCGCCGCCCTCGGCCTGCTGCCGGCCGCGCTCCTGCCCGCCGGGCCCGCCCCGCGCCGCTCCCCCGAACCGGCCGGAGCGGCAGGAGACGCGCCCGCTTCCTAGCGCGTCCCCCGCCGCTGCCGCTGTGGGCGACGTACAGGTGAGCGCCTCTCAGCCCGGCCGTGGCGCGGTCCACCGGACCAGGAACGACTCCGCCCCGGCGACCCGTACGCGCTGCAGGTGCACGGGCGTGAGGCCGTGACGGATGCCCAGCGGCACCTCGCCGACGCCGGGCAGCAGGACCACGGCGGTCCCGCCGGGCGCGAGCACGCGGCGCATCTCCGCCCACCAGCGTCCGGCGGACGCGGCGAGCAGACCGCCCGGGGCCACCTGACCACCCCAGGGCGGGTTCGCCAGCACGCGGTGGGCGACGCCGTCCGGCACCGGCAGGCGGCCGGCGTCGGCCCGGGTCACGGCGACGGGCAGCCCCGCGGCGTTCTCCCTCGCCGCCGCCACCGCCCGCCCGGCCAGGTCGAACCCGCAGGCGCGGATGCCCGGCCGCTGCCGCACCGCCTCCACCAGCAGGGTGCCGGCGCCGCAGCAGGGATCGAGGACCGTGTCACCGGATTCGATGCCGGCCATGGCCACCATGGCGGCGGCGAGCGGGGGATGCAGGGTCCCCGGGACGGACCGCCGCTTGTAGGCCCGCCGGTGCAGCGGGCGCTCGGCGACGCGCAGCAGCAGCGTGGCCCGCTCCCCGTCGAGGGTGACCCGCCAGCCGCCGTGACCCGGCGGCGGCGCGCCACCGCGCCGCGAGTGGTAGCCGACC
Organism: Microbispora sp. NPDC049633; assembly: GCF_040675265.1. Lineage (NCBI taxonomy): Bacteria > Bacillati > Actinomycetota > Actinomycetes > Streptosporangiales > Streptosporangiaceae > Microbispora > Microbispora sp. NPDC049633. Next base: position 8,754 of record NZ_JBFAOO010000236.1, on the reverse strand, counting down.
CCCAGCCGGGCGGCCAGAACCTGCCCGACCGCGTCCTCCACGTCGTACCGCGTGAAGTTGCGCCTGCCCAGGAACGACGCCGACACCTCGACGCCGGTGAGCGCGCCGGGGCCGCCGTGGTCGCGGCGCAGCCGCGTCAGGGCGGCGAGGTCGGCGGCGGCGGCGAGCTCCGCCAGCGCGGCGACCCCCGTGCGCGACGGGCCGATGTCGGCGCCCCGCGCGGCCAGCAGGAACACGTCGTCCGCCGTACGCAGGCCCATTACGAGACCGCGCGACGCGGGCGGCCGCGCCGCGCGGAAGTGCACCTCGCGATGCCCGATGTGAGTGATCATGCCGAGCCCGTGCCGCAGTATCTCGGCGGCGACCGTCGGCTCCAGCCCGTGGACGCACCGCGCCACCAGACTCGCCGCCGTCATGGGACGGTGGGAGCGCTGGGACGCGGAGCGAGGAAAGTGACAGCGCGAACGCGCATCGTGATCGTTGTTCTCCCGCGTCGGCCCGGGACGGCACGTCGCCGTCCCGCCTCGTCGGCGACGGGCAGGGCCTCGCTTCGCCGACGGCGGCTAGCGGAGGTGGAAGAAGAACGTGAACGTCACGGTCGCGATCCTAGGACCGGGCGAACCCCCCGATCAACGTCTTTGCTCGGGCCCGGCCCCGTGCCGCCGGGCGGGCGCTCTGGTGTAGGGTGCCGGTCACGGCGGCGACGACGCGAGGAGGTGAGCCCCATTACCGCTGAACAGGTCGGGTGCTCCCTTCTCCCCGCACGTACGGTCGCGTAGAGGCAGGCGACCACGGGAGCGCCCTCGGCACACCGGAAGGTTCTCCCTTGTCACTGTCCCTCTCCCCCGCTTTCTCCTCGGTCGTGGCCCGGTTGCGGGCCGCGGGGTGCGTTTTCGCCGAAGACGAGGCCCGTCTGCTGGTCTCCGCCGCGCGTACGCCCGTCGAGCTCGACGACATGGTGGACCGGCGCGCCCGCGGCCTGCCGTTGGAGCACGTCATCGGGTGGGCCGAGTTCTGCGGCCTGCGGCTGGCCGTCGACCCGGGGGTCTTCGTGCCCCGGCCGCGCACCGAGTTCCTGGTCCGCCAGGCCGCCGCGCTCGCCCGGCCGGGCGCCGTCGTCGTCGACCTGTGCTGCGGCTCGGGTGCGATGGGCGCGGCGCTGGCGGCCGTCGCCGGGCCGGTCGAGCTGCACGCCGTGGACGTCGACCCCGCGGCCGTACGCTGTGCCCGCCGCAACCTCGCCCCGGCGGACGGCAAGGTGGTCGGCACCGTGTACGAGGGCGACCTCTACGCGGCCCTGCCCGCCGCGCTGCGCGGCCGGGTGGACGTCCTGGTCGCCAGCCCGCCGTACGTGCCGACCGGCGCGATCGGGCTGCTGCCGCCGGAGGCGCGGGAGCACGAACCGCAGGTCGCGCTCGACGGCGGCGCGGACGGGCTCGACGTCGTACGGCGGGTCGTCGCCGGGGCGGCCGGCTGGCTCGCGCCGGGCGGGCACCTGCTGGTGGAGACGAGCGAGAGCCAGGCGGAGCAGACCGCCGAGGCCGTCGCCCGCACCGGGCTGGCCGCCCGCCTGACACACGACGACGAGCTGGACGCGACCGCCGTGATCGGCACCTGGCCGGGCGGCGCGCGCACATGACGCAGTGGGGATAATCGGTTGATCCACTCGGGACCCTCGTCCGGGTCGTCGGGGAGCAGAGGAGCGCATCCCGTGACAGAAACGACGTCTTTGCTGCTGGAACGCCTGCACGCGGCCGGCCTGACCGACGTCGTCGCGGTCGAGCCGGCCACCGGAGGCCTCGCCGCGACCGCGGGGCTCGCGCGCCGCGGTGACGGCACGCCGGTGTTCGTCAAGGCGTTCGGCGAGCCGCCGTCGGACGACGCCTTCGCGGCGGAGGCCGAAGGGCTGACCGTGCTGCGCGAGGCCGGCGGCGTCGCCACGCCCGAGATCATCCTGGCCGGCCGCGACCTGCTCGTGCTGTCCGCGCTGCGGCCCCGGCCGGGCACCGAGGCCTTCTGGGTGCGGCTGGCGCATGCGCTCGCCCGCCTGCACACCACCACAAGGCACCCCCGGTTCGGCTGGCATCGGGACAACTGGCTGGGCCGTCGCCGGCAGGTCAACACCTGGAACGACGACGGGTTCGCGTTCTTCGCCCAGCACCGTCTGCTGCGCTGGCTCGGTGAGCCCCGCGTCCGGGAGGCGCTCGACACCGCGGACCGGGCGGCGCTGGAGCGGCTGTGCGACCGGCTGCCCGAGCTGCTGCCGGTCAGGCCCGCATGCCTGACGCACGGCGATCTGTGGGCGCAGAACGTCATGGCCACCCCCGATGGGCGGCCCGCGCTGATCGACCCGGCCGTGTCGTACATGTGGGCCGAGGTCGACCTGGCCCACCTCTGGACGACGGCGCCGCCGCCCGAGGCGCACGTGTTCTTCGAGCTGTACGCCGAGCTGACCGGGCTCGACCGCGACTGGCGCGAACACATGCCGATCATCCAGCTACGCCAGCATTTGGCCGTGATCGCCCAGTTCGACCCCGACTGGGGTGCCGCCGACCTCGTGCGCGCCACCCTCGCCCCGTTCCGGAAGCGGCCGTGAGACCAGCTGAGGCCGGCCGAGGGCATCGGCCGGTTTCCGGGAGGAGACAAAGCGGTTGATCGGCTCCCGGGGCTCTCGTCTATCGTCGGGCCGTGCTTTCCGACGTGCGGCTTCCGCCGGCCGAGACCCAGGAGCAGTTCGTGGCCGTCCGGCGGGACGAGTCCCGTCTCGGCCCATCCGTCTCCGCCCTGCTGAGACATCTCGGGCTCGGCGGCGAACCCGTCGAGCGCTTCGCCGGCGGGTCGCTGCCGGTCTACGCGGTGGGCGACCGGCACGTGCTCAAGCTCTACCCCGAGGTCTACCTGCCCGAGCAGTACGACACGGAGCTGACCGTCCTGCGGGCCGTCGAGGGACGCCTGCCGGTCGCGACGCCGCGGGTGCTGGAGGCGGAGCATCTCGACGGGTGGAGCTGCATCCTGATGACCCGCCTGCCCGGGGAGAGCCTCGCCGAGGCCTGGCCGCGCATCCCCCGCGACGACCGGGTGGAGCTCGCCGCCGCCGTGGGCGAGACGCTCGCCGTGCTCCACTCGGTGTCCTCCCCCGGCCTCGACGCGGTCGTGGGGCCGCACGACTGGGACGGCTTCCTCCGTACCCGACGGGACGCGTGCGTGGCGCACCACCGCGCCGACGGGCTGGAGGAGGCCTGGCTGGCGCAGATCCCGGACTTCCTCGACAGCGTCGAGCTCACGCCGTCCGCGCCGGTGCTGCTGCACACGGAGGTGATGCGCGAGCACCTGATGGTCGTGCGCGACGGCGACGGCTGGCGGCTGTCGGGCCTGTTCGACTTCGAACCGGCGATGCGGGGCGCGCGGGAGTACGAGTTCGCGTCGGTGGGGCTGTTCCTGTCCTGCGGCGAGGGCGGGATCCTGCGCCGCCTGCTCCTCGCGTACGGTTACCGCGACCGCGACCTGGGCGAGGAACTGAGCAGGCGGCTGCTGGCCTACGCCCTGCTGCACCGGTACAGCAGCCTCGCCTGGTACCTGACCCGGTTGCCCGCGCCGCCGCGGCCCACCCTCGACCTCCTGGCCACGCACTGGTGGGCCCTGTAAGTGGTGGGCCCTGTGATGGGCAGGTGCTGTGGGGGCGCCGCCGTCCGGGCCCCCTACTCCGAGGTGCCGGCGACGTAGGCGTGCAGACGGGCGGAGCCTTCCAGCATGGCGACGGCCGTGGCGGCGAGGGCGGCCCGGCGTTCGGCCAGCGCCGCGCGCAGCGCCTCGGTGCTGCCGGTGCGGCGCAGGCCGTCGAGCACGTCGCCGATCCGCGACAGCGGATACCGGCCCTGCCGCAACATGTGGATCATGCGGGCGTCGCGGACCTCGGCCGGGCCGTACCACCGGTAGCCGGTGCCGGGCTCGCGCTGCGGGGTGAGCAGCCCGGCCTCCTCCCACACGCGCAGCGCCGAGGCGCGTACGCCGAGGAGCGCGGCCACCTCCCCGATCCGCAGGGGGGACTGCGAGGCCGCCGGGCCGCCGGGATCCTGCCCGGCCACCGCTTCGAGCGCCTCCCCCGTCGCCCGCAGGGCCAGCCGCTGCTGGTGCAGCGCGGCGTGGCAGGCGTCGACGAGGGCGAGCGCGCCCGCCAGGTCGCCGTCGTGGACGGCCAGCATGATCGAACGGGCGGCCTCCCAGCCGTACCCCTTGGCCAGCGCCCGGTAGGCGAGCAGGGCGTCGCGGTGCCGCGTGTCGAACCTGCGGTAGCCGGCCGCCGTCCGCTCGGCGGGCGGGAGGATGCCCGCGTCGGCGTAGTTGCGGATCTGCTGGGTGGAGACCCCCGCCTCCCGTGCCAGGTCGACCGGGCGCAGCGCCCTGCGGCTCATCGGGCCCGCCCCACGTCGACTGCTTTCACTATGGTTGAGACTCCGCCTCGCATCGGCTCATGGTAGCCGCCTGCGAGTCTCAAGCGATCCCCGTCAGGTGACGGCCTTGCGCACGGCGTAGACGACGGCGCCGGCGGCGAGCACGGAGGCCCCGGAGACCACCGAGGACAGGGGCAGGGCGAAGGCCAGGACCAGGCAACCGGCCAGGCCGAGGACGGGCACCGCCCGCGGCGGCCGTCCCTCGCCGGGCCCGAGGGTCCAGGCGGCGGCGTTGGCGATGGCGTAGTAGACCAGCACGCCGAAGGAGGAGAACCCGATCGCGCCGCGCAGGTCCGCGGTCGCGGCCAGGACCGCCACGACCGCGCCGACGGCCACCGCGGCGTGGTGGGGCACCCGGAACCGGGGATGGACGGCGGCCAGGACGTGCGGCAGGTGCCGGTCGCGGGCCATGGCCAGCGTGGTGCGGGACACCCCGAGGATCAGCGCGAGCAGCGAGCCGGTCGCGGCGACCGCGGCGCCCGCGCGCACGATTGGGGCGAGGCCGGGATGACCGGCCTCCCGCACGACGGCGGCCAGGGGTGCGACCGCGTCCGCCAGTCCCGTTCCGCCCAGCACGGCGAGCGCGGACACCGCGACCGCCGCGTAGACGACCAGGGTGAGCCCGAGCGCGAGCGGGATCGCGCGGGGAATGGTCCGCGCGGGGTCGCGCACCTCCTCCCCGAGGGTGGCGATGCGCGCGTAACCGGCGAAGGCGAAGAAGAGCAGGCCCGCCGCCTGCAGCACCCCGCCGGCGGTGACGCCGGCCCCGGCGCGCAGCTGCCCCGGGTCCGCCGCGCCGGAGGTCAGGCCCGTCACCACCACGGCGGCCAGCACCGCGACGACCACCCCGACGATGACCCGGGTGAGCCAGGCGCTCTTGTGGATCCCGGCGTAGTCGACCGCGGTCAGCGCCACCACGGCGGCCACCGCCACCAGGTGGGCCCGCTCCGGCCACACGTAGGCGCCCACGGTCAGCGCCATCGCCGCGCACGAGGCGGTCTTGCCGGTGACGAACGCCCACCCCGCCAGGTAGCCCCAGAACTCCCCCAGCCGCTCCCGTCCGTACACGTAGGTGCCGCCGGAGGCGGGGTGGCGCGCGGCCAGCCGGGCCGAGGAGGTCGCGTTGCAGTAGGCGACGACAGCCGCCAGGGCCAGCCCGAGCAGCAGCCCGGACCCCGCCGCGCGCGCCGCGGGCGCCAGGGCGGCGAAGATCCCCGCTCCGATCATCGAGCTCAGCCCGATGACCACGGCGTCGGGCAGGCCCAGCCGCCGCTCCAGCGGCCCCTGCCCGGAACCGGCCGGCGTGCCCGTCATGGCGACCTCCGGTGTCGAGGACCCTGCGGCTGCCGAGGGGCCTGGGGCTTCAGGGCCACAGGCGGTGACGCGTCCAGGCGCCGTCCGCGCGCGTGTAGCGCAGGCGGGTGTGCCGGCGGTCGCGGTCGGCCTGCCAGAACTCGACGTCGTCGGCGCGGACGCCGTAGACGGTCCATTCCGGCGCGACCACCTCGGGGTCGGCCTCGATCCGCGCGTGCGCCGCGCGGAGGGCGGCTTCGAGGTCGGACGGATCGTCCAGGACCTGCGACTGGCGGCCGGTCAGGGCGTCGGCGCGGGCTCCGGGGGAACGCGCGAGGAAGTCGGCGGCGCCGCGCCCGGCGTCCGCCGGGACGGCCGCGCCCCGCACCCGGATCTGGCGGCCCTGCTCGGGCCAGTAGAAGCTGAGCGCGGCGTACGGCGTGGCGGCAAGCTCCCGGCCTTTGCGGCTGCCCGCGCCGGTCGCGAAATACCAGGTGCCGTCCGCGTCGAGGTCCTTGCAGATCAGCACACGGGACGAAGGCCGCCCGCCGGCGTCGGCGGTCGCCAGCGCCATGGCGTGCGGTTCACGCACTCCCGCCTCGACGGCCGAGGTCAGCCATTCCACGAACAACTCGACCGGGTCGGCCGGCGCGGCGTCGACGTCGAACCCCGGCAGTTCGGTGTCGAAGACCGGAAGCCCCCGCAACAGATCGCGAATCGAATCCACCACAAGACTCCCCGCCATGATCACTCCTCCACTTCGAGCCCGCCGCGAGCCCGGCGCCTGCGTCCGATACGCCATGAGGCCACGGTCGGCCCGCCTCTTCGGCAGTGTTCCATCAAATGCGTTTGATGTATTGTCCGGGTCATGGCGTCGTCCGAGCAAGCCCTTCCGGCCTTCGTGCGCCTGGCGGCCCACACGCTGCGCTGGCGGCTGTTGACCGAGCTCGCAGTCGGTGACCTGCGGGTCCGTGAGCTGATGACACGGGTCGGGGCGCCGCAGAACCTGGTCTCCTACCACCTGCGGCTGCTGCGCGACGGCGGCCTGGTCACCGCCACACGAAGCAGCCACGACGGCCGCGACAGTTACTACCGGCTCAACCTGGACCGCTGCGCGCAGGCCCTGGCGGGCGCCGGGGCCGCCCTGCATCCCGTGCTGGGCGGCGTTCCCGAGCCGCCGGCGTCTCCCCCACGGTTGCCCCGTCTGTCGGTGCTGTTCGCCTGCACGGGAAACAGCGCCCGCTCACCGATCGCCGAAGCTCTGCTCCGCTGTCACACCGCCGGTCAGGTGACCGTGACCAGCGCCGGCAGCCGGCCCCGCCCGCAGATGCACCCGCAGGTCGTACGGGTGCTGCGCGAGCAGTACGGCATCGACATCGCCGACAGGCGGCCCCGCCATCTGGACGCGCTGCGCGGTCGCCGGTTCGACTACGTCATCACGCTGTGCGACAAGGTCCGCGAGGCCTGTCCCGAGTTCGGCGACCACGCGCGGTGCGTCCATTGGAGCATCCCCGACCCGGCCGCGGCGGGCCGGTCGGAGCAGGACGTCCACGCCGCGATCGGCCAAGCGACGGCGGACATCGACACGCGCGTCCGTCACCTACTGCCCGTCCTGGCCCAGACCACGGAGGTTCACTCATGACCGCGACGGACCGCTACGCCTGCGTCCGCTACGTCGTCGACGACGTCCAGGCGGCCGTCGGCTTCTACACCACCCATCTCGGCTTCACCCTTAACAGCAGCGCGGCACCCGCCTTCGCCGACGTGGTGCGAGGGCCGCTGCGGCTGCTGCTGTCCGGGCCCGCCAGCTCCGGCGCCCGCGCCACCCCCGCCGACGTCTCCGGCGCGGGCCGCAACCGCATCCACCTCGCCGTCGACGACCTGGACGCCGAGATCGCCCGGCTTCGCGCCGCGGGCCTGTCATTCCGGGGGGACGTGGTCGCCGGCCCCGGCGGCCGGCAGATCCTGCTCCCCGACCCCGCCGGCAATCTCGTCGAACTGTTCCAGCCCCGTTCCTGACCCGGCCCGCCGGGCGACCGGCGGTCAGGCGTCGCCGCCGGGCGCCGGCGGCAGGCGGGCCGCACGGGCGTTGAGATAGCGCCGGCGCGGCAGGCTCGCCGCCCGCCGGGCCGCCGTGAGGTAGGCCTCCCGCGCCGTTGCCCGCTCCCCCGCCATCTCCAGCAGGTGCGCGCGCACCGCGGGCAGGCGGTGGTCGCGGGCGAGCCGCTCGTCGTCCTCCAGCCCCGCGAGCAGATCCAGCCCCGCCCGCGGGCCCCGGCTCATCGCCACCGCGACCGCGTGGTTCAGCGCCGTCACGGGATTGGCCGACATCCCGGTCAGCACCGCGTACAGCGCGGCGATCTGCGGCCAGTCGGTCGACTCCGCGCTCGGCGCCTCGTCGTGCAGGGCGGCGATCGCCGCCTGGATCTGGTACGGCCCGGGCACGCCCCGGGACAGAGCGGCGTCGACCAGCGCCACGCCCTCGGCGACGCGGGCGGCGTCCCACAGGGTCCGGTCCTGCTCGGCCATCGGGATCGGCGTGCCGTCAGGGGCGGCGCGGGCCGCACGGCGGGCATCGGTGAGCAGCATGAGCGCGAGCAGCCCGGCCACCTCGCCGTCGCCGGGCAGCAGCCGGTGGAGGATGCGCGCCAGCCGGATCGCCTCGGCGGCCAGGTCCTCCCGGCGAGGCCCGGCCCCGCCGGCGTCCCCGGAGTACCCCTCGGTGAAGACCAGGTAGAGCACGTGGAGGACGGCGCGCAGCCACGCATCGCGGTCGGCGCCCGCGGGCATGCCGAACGGAATGCCGCTGTCCCTGATGCGCTGCTTGGCCCGGGTGATGCGCCGGGTCATGGTCGTCTCCGGCACCAGGAACGCCCGTGCGATCTGCGCGGTGGTCAGGCCGCCGACCGCACGCAGGGTGAGGGCGATCTGCGAGGCGGGCGACAGCGCGGGATGGCAGCACATGAACAGCAGGGTCAGCGTGTCGTCGGCCGCGGACGTGTCCGCGGCG
>NZ_JBFAOO010000235.1:0-10394 GCF_040675265.1 Microbispora sp. NPDC049633 | reverse complement strand
GGCGGCCGGTGCGGACACGGGCTCCACCACCGCGGGGACGGCCGTGGACCCGCCAGGCGGGGAGGCTCCGGCCACGACGACGGTGCGTAAGGCCGCGCCGAGGCAGCGGCGTACGAAGCGGGACGACGACACCACCACGGAGAGCCGGGCCGAGGCGCCCCCGGCCCGCTGAGCCGGAAAGAGCGCCGCGCCGGCCGGATCAGGCCCCGGCGTCGGTCTCGGCGGGGACGGCGCGTGCCGGCGCGGCGGTTGGCCCGCCGCGCCGGGGGACGATCCCCTGGATCACGGCGATGCCCAGCAGCACCACCAGGGCTCCGGCGGGCTGGTTCCAGGTCAGATGCTCGCCGAGGAAGACCACACCGGAGGCGGCGGCGAACACCGGGATCAGGTAGGTCACGGCCGAGGCGGCCGTCACTCCCACCTTCCGCTGGATCCCGTACAGCAGCAGGTAGGCGATGCCGGTGCCGAAAGCGCCGAGCGCGAGGAGGCTGCCCCAGACCGCCAGAGGGACGTCGATCTCGACCAGGCTCAGCCCGGCGAGCGGCGTGATCACCGCGAGTTCGGCCGTTCCCGCGACCAGCTGCGCGGCCGCCAGCACCATCGGCTCCTCCCCGCGCGGGGTGATGAACCTGCCCATGTACGCCCCGCCCACGCCGTAGCAGGCGGCCGCGCCGAAGCAGGCCAGGCTGCCGACGGCCGCGCCGCCGGAGATCGGCTGCCACACGCCCAGCACCACCATGACGCCGGCGAAGCCGAGGCCGAGCCCGCTCACCCTGGCGGCCGTCGCCTTCTCGCTGCGCAGGAGCAGCGCGAACAGGAGCGTGCACAGCGGCGTCGTCGCGTTCCAGATCGCCGCGACGACGGAGGAGACGTGCTGCTCGCCATACCCGAAGAGAGTGAACGGCACCGTGGTCAGCACGACGGAGGCGACCGCGAAGTGCCCCCACAGCCGGAGGTCGCGGGGCAGCCGGCGGCCGGTCGCGAACACCGCGACCAGCAGGGTCGACGCCCCGACGGCCATCCGGAGGAAGGAGATCTGGAGCGGATGGAGGCTTCCGAGCGCCACCTTGATGAAGAAGAAGCTGTTCCCCCAGACGAGCGCCAACAGGATGAAAGACGGAAGCCACCGTCGCATTTGTGCAATTCCCTCCGCTTACGTGCCGGTAAGGAGCGTAATGCGGCATGACACATGAGCGGCAGTGGTTTTCGGACCTATCAGGACTCCCGGGAGAGCGGCAGGCGCAGGATGAAACACGCGCCACGCGGGCTGTCGATGATCGTCAGGGTGCCGCCGTGACTCTCGGCGATCTGCCGGGCGATGGGCAGGCCCAGGCCCGCGCCCCCGGCGTTCCTGCTGCGTGCCGTATCGAGCCGGGTGAACCGCTGGAAGACGAGCTCCCGCTGGTCCCGCGCGATGCCCGCGCCGTCGTCGAGCACCTCCAGGACGGCCGCGCCGGAGCGGAAGCGGGGGTCGCCGTCGGGCGCCTCCCGCCGCACCTCCAGCCGTACGGTGGTCGCGGCGTGCCGCTCGGCGTTGTCGAGCAGGTTGGTGACCAGGCGGCCGAGCCGGATGCGGTCCCCCCGGACGATCACGCCGGAGGCCAGATTCGGGACGACCCTCCTGACCGGGCGGCGGGTGTCCAGCTCGGCGGCCACGAGCCGGCCGAGGTCCAGCGGCTCGCGTTCGCAGGGCGCGCCCACGTCCAGGCGGGCCAGCGTCAGCAGGTCGGCGGCGATCGCCTGGAGCCGGTCGAGGCTCTTCAGCACGGCCTGCCCGATCTCGCTCACGTCGGACTCCTGCGGCGCGAGGAGCGCGCCCTCCACCTGCGCGCGGATCGCGGTGATCGGGCTGCGCAGCTCGTGGGACGCGTCGGAGGTGAAGCGCCGTTGCTGTTCGAGCGTCTCCTCCAGCCGGTCCAGCGTGTAGTTGACGCTCTGCGCGAGGTCGCGGATCTCCCCTCTGGCCTCCGGGACCGGCACCCGCCGCCCGAGGTCCGAGGCGTTGATCTCGTCGAGCTCGCCCCGGATCGCCCGCACCGGCATGAGCGCCCGCTTGACGCTTCGCCGGGTGCCGTACGCGACGGCGGCCGTGACGAGCGCCGACCCCACGGCCAGGCCGGCCACCAGGCCCGGCGGGACCTCGATGGCCCGGGCCGGAGCCGCGCTGTAGACGGTCCAGTCTCCGTCCTCGCGATAGACCTGCTGCGCGACCACGAGGTGACATCCGTCCGGGCCGAACACACCGCCGCAGACCTCCCGCGAGGCCTTGCGGAGCGGAGGCCGGGGGTGGAAGGTCGCCATGGCCGGTTTGCCGGCCATGTCCGGCGTCGCCGCGCGCACCCCGCCCCGCGGGTCCACCACCTGGACGGGCCGGTCGCGCATGGAGGGGGGATCGTAGGGCAGGACGCTTCCGGCCTGTCCGCGGTCCACGAGGTAGGCGACCCGCCCGCCGGCCGCCGTCACCTCCTTCATGAGGTTCGCGCCGGCCGTCATGTACAGCGCCCACACCAGGACGACCGAGAACCCGACGCACAGCAGGGCGACCACCGTGCCGGTGAACAGCGCGATGCGGCTCCTGACCGACCATCGATCCCCGAAACCCACGTGATCGCCCACTTACGATGCGGCCCGATTGACCGTGCGTAAGAAATCTACTCTTCAGGGCGTTATACGTCGGTAACGGGACAAACCGAACGAGTTGGTCCTGTGCGCTCGAAATCCCCGCACGCGCAACACGTCCGGCAAGCAGGTAAAGGAGCCTTCCGGACGACGCCCCCGGATGGTGGGATATGGAGGTATGAACACCGCCGGACCACTGCCGGTGATCGACGTGGCCGCGCTCACCGGCTCCGGGAGCGGCCGGGAGCGTGCCGAGGTCGCGCGCCGGATCGAGGCCGCCTGCCTGGACAGCGGCTTCTTCTACATCAGCGGCCACGGGGTGCCCGGCGACCTGGTCGCACGGCTCAGGGAGGCCGCGGCGCGGTTCTTCCGGCTGCCGCCGGAGCACAAGTCGCGCATCTCCATGGACCGGGGCGGACGGGCCTGGCGCGGGTACTTCCCCGTGGGCGGCGAGCTCACCTCCGGCCGGCCCGACCTCAAGGAGGGCGTCTACTTCGGCGCCGAGCACGACCACGACGATCCCCGGCCGCTGCACGGGCGCAACCTCTTCCCCGACGAGGTGCCCGAGATGCGCCCGGCCGTGCTGGCGTACATGGACGCCCTCACCCACGTCGGGCAGGCGGTCATGCGGGGCGTGGCGCTGAGCCTGGGGCTCGACGAGGACTACTTCGCCGCCGGATACACGGCCACACCCACGATCCTCTTCCGGATCTTCCACTATCCGCCCCCGCCGTACGCCGATCCGGACGAGTGGGGGGTCGGCGAGCACACCGACTACGGCCTGCTGACGCTGCTGCTCCAGGACGACAATCCCGGGCTCCAGGTGCACACCGCACGCGGCTGGATCGAGGCGCCGCCCATCCCCGGCACGCTGGTCTGCAACATCGGCGACATGCTCGACAAACTCACCGGCGGGCTGTATCGGTCGACCCCGCACCGCGTGCGCAACGAAACGGGCCGCGACAGGCTGTCCTTCCCCTTCTTCTTCGACCCCGGCTGGGACTGCGAGGTGCCGCCGCTGCCCGCCCTGCCCGGCCGCGCGGGGGGCCGCGCCCGCTGGGACGGCCTGGACCTGCGGGCCTTCACCGGCACGTACGGCGACTACCTGACGGCGAAGGTCGCGAAGGTCTTCCCGCACCTGGGCGACCGCGTGCTTCCGCCCACACCGGGCGAGAGCTGAAAAGGTGTAATCAAGAAATCATCGTCGCGACGGCGGCCGGGATCAAGAAGGCGGTCGGCCACGACCACCTCGGCCTCGGCCCCGCCGCCGCGCTGCCGGCCGTGGCGACCGTCCCGATCGGCCTGTGGTCGTCGGCCGCCCACTCGGCGCGCTGGTCGTGCTGGTGGTCGCGATGATCGGCCTGGAGAGCGTCCGGTAGGCCCTGGCCACCCCCGGCCGCCCCGGTCGCCGGCGGGGACCGGGGCGGTCCCCGCCGGGACGCGGCTGGGGCGGCCTCAGCCGGCGAGGCCGTTCCGGGCGATCACCTCGCGGTACCACCTGGCGCTGTCACGGGGCGTGCGCTCCAGCGTCTCGTAGTCGACGCGGACGAGCCCGAACCGCTTGTCGTAGCCCCGGGCCCACTCGAAGTTGTCCAGCAGCGACCACACGAAGTAGCCACGCAGGTCGGCACCGCGGTCCATCGCCGACCGGGCGGCGCGGAAGTGGGCGTCGAGGTAGGAGATCCGGCCGGGGTCGGCCACCCCGTCGGGCAGGGCGGCCCCGTTCTCCGTGATCATCAAAGGCGTGCCGGGGTAGTCCCGCGACAGCCGTACGAGCAGCTCCTCCAGCCCGGCCGGGTTGATCTCCCAGTCCATCTCGGTGACCGGGCCGTGCGGGTCCTCCCAGGCGATGCCCTCGCTGCCGGGATACTCCGCATGCCCCTCCGACGAGGGGTCGGCGACGACGCGGTTGACCGTGTAGTAGTTGACGCCGAGCACGTCGATCGGCTGCGCGATGGTGGGCAGGTCGTCCAGGTCGACCTCGGTGAAACGTTCCAGGTGGGCGAGGACGTCGGCGGGGTACTCGCCGCGCAGCACGGGGTCGAGGAAGAGCCGGTTCGCCAGCCCGTCGATCAGGCGGGCCGGCTCGGCGTCGCCGAGGATCGGCGTCAGGTTCAGCGTCAGCGAGACCGACTCCGCGCCCCCCGCCCGCAGCGCCTGCACGCCGAGGCCGTGCGCGAGCATCAGGTGGTGGGCGGCGGCGAACGCGGCGGCCGGGTCGGTCACGCCGGGCGCGTGCCGGCCCGAGGCGTACCCCACGAACGCCGACACCCAGGGCTCGTTGAGCGTCGTCCAGGTGGCGACGCGGTCCCCGAGGCGCTTGTGCACGGCTGCGGCGTAGTCGGCGAACCGGTAGGCGGTGTCGCGGTTGGCCCAGCCGCCTTCGTCCTGCAGCGTCTGCGGCAGGTCCCAGTGGTAGAGCGTCGCGACGGGTGCGATCCCCCTGTCGAGCAGGGCGTCGACCAGCCGGTCGTAGAAGCTCAGGTCGGCGAGGCGCGGCCAGGCCACCGAGAACCGGTACGCCTTCAGCCCCAGCCACGCCATGATCTCGACGTCCTCGAGATAGCGGTTGTAGTGGTCGCAGGCCACGTCGCCGGTGTGCCCGTCCACGACCATGCCGGGCGTGTGGGAGAAGGTGTCCCAGATCGAGGGGACGCGGCCGTCGGCGCGCACCGCGCCCTCGATCTGGTACGACGCGGTCGCGGCGCCCCAGAGGAAGCCGTCGGGAAATGAGGTCATCGTGAACTTTCGCGAATCGTCAGCCGAGGTTCGAGGAGCGTCGACTCCGGTACGGCCTGGCCCTCCAGCTTTGCCATGAGCAGCCGGACCGCCTGCCTGCCGACGTCCTCGGCGGGAATGAGCACGGAGGTCAGCGCGGGGCTGGCCCGCTCGGCGATGTCGTCCGGGCAGATCGCCACCACCGAGACGTCCTCGGGCACCCGCCTGCCGAGGATCCGCAACGCCCCCAGCACATGGCCGGCGGCCGCCTCGTTGTGCACGACGAGCCCGGACAGCCGCGGCCGCTCGTCGAGCAGCAGCTTCACGGCCGCGTGGATCTCGTCGAACGACTCCTCGCAGGGCCGCGCGTCGGCCTCCAGGCCGTGCCGCCGGGCCGCTTCGACGAAGCCCGCCATCGTCCGCTCCGCGAAGCCCGTGCCGCGCTCGTAGACCACGCGCGGCGCGCCGAGCAGCGCGATCTCGCGATGCCCGAGGTCGGCCAGGTGATCGGCGCACAGCGCCCCGGCCCGGGCGAAGTCGAGGTCGACGCAGGTCAGCCCTTCGGGGTCGGCAGGGAAACCGATCAGCACGCTCGGCTCGGCGAGCTTGCGCAGCAGCGGCACGCGGGGGTCGTGGATCTCCACGTCCATCAGCAGCAGCCCGTCGACCAGCGCGCTGGCCGCCACCCGGTGCAGCCCGTCCGCTCCCTCGTCGGCCGTCATGAGGAGCACGTCGTGGTCGTACTGCCGGGCCGTGGTGACGACCGAGGTCGCGAACTGCATGAGGACCGGCAGGTTCATGCCGGCCCGCAGCGGCAGCACCAGCGCGATGACCTTCGCGCGCTTGCTCGCCAGGGCGCGGGCGCCCGCGTTGGGGTGGTAGCCGAGCGCACGCACGCTGTCCAGGACCCGCTGCCGCGTGGTCGCCGAGATCGCCCGCTTGCCGCTCAGCACGTACGACACCGTGGAGACGGCGACCCCCGCGTGCTTGGCGACGTCGGCGATCGTCACGGTCCTCACGGGCAGAACCCCAGCGCGTTCACCGTGACCCCCTCGCTCTCGTACACCACATAAAGATCGCGCACTCCGGCCGCTCCCGCCAGAGGGGTGCTCACCTCGACGAAATCATGCCTGGTGACCGTGGGCGGGACACTGACCGCGCCGGCGACCTCGCCGGTCAGGGGATCGTCGAGCCGCAGCGTGACCACCCCGCCCTCGTCGCTCGACACCGCCAGCACGCAGGCCGACACCTTCCCCTCGGTGAAGTCGCAGTCGCGGAAGACGATCCACGATCCCGGTGACGTGGAGCGCACGGCGTCCCCGGAGTCGAGCGCGGCGTCGCACAGCACCACACCGTCGTACTCGTCGTGGTCGGCCGCGTCCAGTGGCCCCGCGGTCAGGTCCCGCGGCGGGATGCGCTCGCCCCGCACCCGGACCGGCGCGCACAGGCGGATGTCCCCCGACGAGGCGCCCACCTGCACCGTGTGCGCGGCCTCCTCGACCACGAGCCTGCCGCGCGTCACGTCCCAGAAGGCCAGGTCCCCGACCGGCACGTCCACCGACACCGTACGGCTCTCGCCCGGCGCGAGCCGCACCTTGGCGAAGCCGCGCAGCTGACGCAGCGGCTGCTTCACCCGCGAGCGCCGCTGGTGGGTGTAGAACTGCACGACCTCCTCCCCAGCGCGCTCGCCCGCGTTCGTCACGGTCACGCTGACGGTCAGCGTCTCGCCCTCGGCGACCTCCGCCGACGACAGTTCGAGACCGGAGTACGCGAAGCGGGTGTAGCTCAGGCCGTGCCCGAACGGGTAGAGCGGCCGGCCTCGGTAGTAGAGGTAGGTGGCGTCGGAGGCGATGATGTCGTAGTCGAGCAGGTCGGGCAGCTCGGCGGCCGAGCGGTACCACGTCTGGGTGAGGCGGCCGCCCGGGTCGTCGTCGCCGAGCAGCACGCCGGCGAGCGCGTGGCCGTACTCCTGGCCGCCGTGCGACGACCAGACGATCGCGGACAGGTGCTCCTGCGCCCAGGTGACGGCGAAGGGGTAGCCGCTGGAGACGACCAGCACGGTGGCCGGGTTGGCCGCGTGGACGGCCTTCAGCAGGGCCTCCTGCCGCTCCGGCAGCGCCAGCGTCGCGCGGTCCTCGGTCTCGCGGCCGTTCACCAACGGGTGGTCGCCGAGCACGACGACCGCGGCGTCGGCGCGGGCCGCCGCCTCCGCCGCGCGGGCCGCGCCGCTGTCCACCGGCTCCACGGCCAGCACGGCCGCGGCGTCGGGGTCGTCGGTCGTGCGCAGGACGCCGTCCGCCACGGTGACGTACCTGCCGGAGGAGATGTTGCGCAGCACGACGCCCCTCGGCCGCTCCTCGATCCGGAAGGTCTGGCGCACCTCCCAGCCGTTCGGGCCCGGCTGGTCGTTGACCAGCACGCCGTCCTCCCCCGCCGACACGTGCCGCCCGTTGGCACAGGACCGGAACGCGAACGCGCCGCCGCCCCAGTCGAACACGTCGAAGCAGGACCGCTCGCTCCCCACGTGCAGCGGCCCGCCCGCGGGGTCGGCGGACGCGCCGACGTACCCGCCCTCGGTGCGCAGCGCCACCCGGTCCACGCCCTCGCAGTAGACGGTCTCGCACCGCTCGGCGAGCCCCGCCAGGGCCGTCACCTGGTACGGCAGCGTGCCGCTGTACCAGTCCTCGAACAGGGCGCCCGCCAGCGGGCCGATCACCGCGACCGTGCGCGGGGCGGCCAGCGGCAGCAGGCCGTCGTTCTTCAGCAGGGTGATCGACTGCCGGGCCGCCTCCCGCGCGAGCCGCCGGTGCTCCGGGCTGTTGACCACGTCGTGGGTGATGTCGTCGTACGGCGTGGCGGGGTCGAACTCGCCCAGCCGCACCCGGATCGACAGCGCGTGCCGGGCGGCGGCGTCGATGTCGGCCTCGCTCAGCAGGCCGCGGTCGAGCGCCGTCCTGATGTGGCCGAGGGTGGTGGCGCTGTCGGCGTCGTCCTGGGTGAAGCTGTCCAGCCCGGCCTTGATCGCGTGCGCGTACGCCTGGGGCAGGTCCTTGTGGTAGCCCTGCATCCCGGCGAGGTTGCCCGGCGCGTACGCGTCGCTGACCACGAGGATGTCGCCGGGCGCCCAGGCCCGCAGGTGGCTGTCGATCAGCGGCGACAGGTGGGCCGGCCGGCCGTTGACGAGGTTGTACGACGGCATCACGGCCACCGCGGCTCCGGCCTGCAGCGCCGGGCGGAACGCCTTGAGCTCGTACTCGTGCAGCACCCGCGGCGGCAGGCCGCTGGAGGTCACGCACCGGTCGGTCTCGTTGTTGTAGCCGAGGAAGTGCTTCAGCGTGGGCGCCGTCTTCAGCACCTCGTGGCCGCCGCGCAGGCCGCTCGCGTAGGCCGTGCCCATGACGCCGGTGAGCCAGGGGTCCTCCGAGTAGCCTTCCTCGTTGCGGCCCCAGCGCGGGTCGCGCAGCGGGTTGACCACCGGCGCCCAGACGTTGCGGCCCACGCTCTGCGGGTCCTTGTGGTGGAAGGCCATGACCTCGTCGCCGGTCGCGTCCCCCACCCGGCGGACCAGGTCGGGGTTCCAGGTGCTCGCCAACCCGATGGCCTGGGGGAACACGGTGGCCGGGCCGTGCCAGGCCAGGCCGTGCAGGGCCTCGGTGCCGGTGCGGAACGGCCGCAGGCCCAGCCGTTCCACGGGTGCCTGGTACTGGTGCAGCAGGCCGATCTTCTCGTCGAGTGTGAGCCTGCCGAGCAGGTCGTCCACCCGGTCGGCGGGAGACAGCGCGGGGTTCCGGAATGCCGGGCCTTGAGCCGGTTCGTTCATCTGGAGAGTTACCCTTCGCGTCGAAGCGCTTCGATGACCTGCCGAAAAACGCGCCCACAGGGCGTCGCGAGGATCCGCTGTTCGGTTGGGGAAGCGCCCGCCGTCGAAGCGCTTCGAAAGGGCTACCGCGAGTTTCCGGTGTGTAAATCCGGACTCATCCGGAAGATTGCCCGCATCCTCGGCTCAGGTCAAGACCTCTCGTCGCGCCGGTTCCCCCGATGTCATCTCGGTCGTACGCGAGCGCGGGGGCTGACCCCAGGCGGACACGGAGACGGGCGCGGAGGCGGACACGGAGACGGGCGCGGACCCGCCGGTCCGCGCCCGCTCTCGGATGCCCGGGGAGCCCCCGCGTCAGCCGACGATCCGCAGCAGCGCCTGCCGCCTGGCCGCGGCCGGCTCGCTCAGGCGCTGCAACTGCCTGCCGTTCTTGTCGAGCACGACCAGGGTGTTGGCGGTGCGTCCGGCGACCCGGACGACCAGGCGGCCGTCCCCCAGGTAGAAGGCCCCGATGAGCGAGCCCTTGACCGGGATGGCGGTCTTCATGCCGGTGGCGACGTCGACCACGGCCGGGCGGAAGCCGCCGGGCCAGGAGCCGTCGCCCCCGGGCGCGTTGCGCGACAGCGGCGCCACGACCACCTTCGTGCCGTCGGGCGACAGGCTCTGCACGTGGTTCGCGAGGTCGACGCCCTTCACCTTGACCGCCTTGCCGGTCTTCACGTCGAGGCGGTACACGCCCTCGGTCGTCCCCGCGTACCCGGCGAGGTAGCGGCCGTCGGCCGACCACGCGAGGTGGCAGACGCCGAGGGTGGTGCCCGCCTTCCGGGCTCCCTTGCCGTCCGCGCCGACGACCGAGATCCGCCCGGCGTCGGAGTTGCCCTTGTTCACGTACGCCACCAGGCGGGAGTCCGGCGACCAGGCCGGGGTGGCGCACGGGAACCCGGCCGCGGCGCCCTTGGCCACGGTCGTGGCCGTGCTGCCGCTCCCGACCCGGAGCTCGCCGCGGTCCGTGATCCAGGCGAGCTTCCTGCCGTCCGGGGACGCGGAGAACTGGCCCGTCATCGGCATCGCGCCCAGTTTCGAGAAGCCCTTGCCGGGCTCGTACCGGCTGATCGGGAAGCCCTTGCCGTAGGAGAGGTAGACGGCGACCCCGGCAAGGGGCTTGGGCGCGGCGGAGGTTCCGGCCGGGGCGGCGGCCGCGGGGGCTATTTAGGCTTACCAGGTGGTCCTGGCAGATTCA
>NZ_JBFAOO010000234.1:0-10551 GCF_040675265.1 Microbispora sp. NPDC049633 | reverse complement strand
CTCGACGCGGGCCGGGCGCTGCTCACCGCCGGGCTCGCGCGCCTCGGGACGCCGGACGGCCGCGCCCGTGCCCGGGAGCACCTGCGGGCGGCGGCCGAGATCTTCGACTCCTGCGGCGCCCGCGCCCTCAAGGCACGAACCGAGCGGGAGCTTCGCCGCCTCGGCGTACGGGTGGGCGGCGGCGCGACCACCGCCGCGGGCGGGGACGCGCCCCGGTTCGGGCTGTCGCCCCGGGAGCTGGAAGTGGCGCTGCTCGTCGCCGAGGGGCTGACCAACCAGCAGGTCGCCGAGAGGCTCTTCCTCAGCGTCCGTACCGTGGAGACGCACCTGTCGCGGATCTTCGCCAAGCTGGAGGTCACCTCCCGGGTCGGCGTGGCGACCGCGCTCAAACGGTGATTCCCGACAAGTACGGGTTTTCCACGATGCCGCCGGCGCGGACGGGCCTGCGATCGTATCCCCGGCAGAAAGGCGATCGCATGGGACACCGCATACCCCGGTTCACGCTCGACGGCGTGGGGAACGCCGAGGTCACGGTCCATCCGTTCGCCACCGAGGACGGACTGGGGTTACAGCTCACCCGGTTCCGCCGGGACGACGCGCGGGCGCAGGGGGCGCCGGACGACGTCGTGCTGCTCGTGCACGGCCTGACCTCGTCGAGCGACATGTTCGTGATGCCGGAGCACACGAACCTGGTCAGGTTCCTGCACGACAGCGGGTTCGGCGAGGTGTGGGCGCTGGACTTCCGGATGAGCAGCAGGTTTCCGTACGCCATGGAGACCCGCAGGGACACGCTGGACGACATCGCCCAGTACGACCACCCGGCAGCACTGCGCGAGATCCGCCGCCACGTGGGGGCGCGGCGGATCCACGTGGTGGCCCACTGCCTGGGGTCGGTGACCTTCCATATGAGCCTGTTCTCCGGGGCCGTGAGCGGGATCGCCGGTGTGGTCGCCAACAGCGTCGCGCTGACGCCCAGGGTCCACCCCTGGGCCCGGCTCAAGCTCACCCTCGGTCCGGTGCTGCTGGAGTACGGCACGGGCCTGTCGTACCTGGACCCCCGGTTCAGGGACGCGCCTCCGCTGACGCGGCGGTGGCTGCTGGCCCGCGCCGTCTCCTTCCTCCATCCCGAGTGCCGGGAGGCCGCCTGCCACATGCAGAGCTTCATGTGGGGCAGCGGCAGGCCCGCGATGTACCGCCACCGCAACCTGGCGCGGAGAACGCACGTGCACGAGCGGCTCGCCGACCTCAACGGCGCCTGCGACCTGCACTACTACCGGCATGTGCGGAAGATGGTGGCGGCCGGGCGGGCGGTGAAGTCCGACACCGGCGATCCGCGCTACGCCGCGCTGCCCGACGACTACCTGGTCAACGCGGCCGACGTCGACACGCCGATCCTGTTCCTCACCGGCGACCGCAACGACGTCTTCACCGACTCGAACATCGTCTGCCACCGCGTGCTGTCCAAGGCGGCGCCGGGACGGCACGAGCTGCGGATCCTGCCCGGTTACGGGCATATCGACCCCCTGATCGGGGCGAACGCGCACCGGGACGTCTTCCCGCACATCCTCGACTTCCTGAAGCGACACAGCGGTCGCTGAAGCGGCACTGAGAGACCTCATTCATGGAACACGTCGACGCGGTCGTGGTCGGTTCGGGTTTCGGCGGCGCGGTCGCCGCCTACCGTCTCGCCGAGGCGGGGCTGTCGGTGGTCGTCCTGGAGCGTGGCAGGGCGTACGCGCCGGGAGACTTCCCGCGCGGCCCGGCACAGCTCGGCCGGGCTTTCTGGGATCCGGCCGAGGGCCTGTACGGGATGTACGACATCTGGAGCTTCTCCGACTGCGACTCGGTGGTGGCGAGCGGCCTCGGCGGCGGCTCGCTCATCTACGCCAACGTCATGCTCCGCAAGGACGAGGACTGGTTCGTCCACGAGCAGGCGCTGCCCGGCGGCGGCTACGAGTCGTGGCCCGTGACCAGGGCCGACCTCGATCCGCACTACGACGCGGTCGAGCGCATGATCGGCGTGACGCCGTACCCGCTCAGCCATCCCGGCTTCGACGGCACGCTGAAGACCCTCGCGATGCGGGACGCGGCGGCCGAGCTGGGGCTCGACTGGCGGCTTCCGCCGCTGGCCGTCAGCTTCGCGCCGTCGCCGGACGCGGAGCCCTGCCAGGGCGTGCCGGTCGCCGCCGCGGCCTACGGCAACCTGCACGGCGGGCCGCGCCGTACGTGCCGGTTGTGCGGCGAGTGCGACATCGGCTGCAACGACGGCGCGAAGAACAGTCTCGACCACACCTACCTGTCGGCCGCCCGGCACCACGGCGCGGACCTGCGCGCGCTGCACGAGGTGCGGCGCGTCCGGCCGCGGGTGGGCGGCGGCTACGACGTGCAGTACGTCGAGCACATGCCGCGCGGGGACGACACGGCCGAGGACGGCGACGGCCCGCCGCGGTCGACCGGGCCGCACACGATCAGCTGCGACCGGCTCGTCCTGGCCGCCGGCACGTACGGCACGTCGCATCTACTGCTGAAGAACCGGGCGGCCTTCCCCGGCCTGAGCGCGGCCCTCGGCACGCGCTTCTGCGGCAACGGGGACATGCTGGCGTTCCTGCTGCGGGCCACCGACCGCAGCAGGACCCGGCCCATCCGGGCGAGCCGCGGACCGGTCATCACCAGCGCGATCCGGCTCGACGACGGCGCGGACGGGCGCGGCGCCTACATCGAGGACGGCGGCTATCCCGAGTTCGTCGACTACCTGGCCGAGGGCGCGACCATGGGGCCCGGCCGCGTCGCGCGGTTCCTGCTGCGGCGGCTGCGCAACATCGTCACCCACGACACCAACCTGTCGGCGGAGATCGCCGATCTGATCGGCCGGGGCGAGCTGTCGGGCACCTCGCTGCCGCTGCTCGGCATGGGCCGCGACGTCCCCGACGGGAGGCTGCGCCTGCGTGACGGCCGCCTCGACGTGGAGTGGACGGCCGAGACGAGCGAGGACTACTTCGACCGGGTGCGTGCCATCATGCGCAGGATCGGCGACGTGCTCGGCGCGGAGTACGCCGACAGCCCGCCGTGGTGGCGCAAACGGGTCATGACCGTGCATCCGCTGGGCGGCGCGCCGATGGGCCTCCACCCGGGCGAAGGGGTGTGCGACGCGTACGGGGAGGTCTTCGGGTTCCCCGGGCTGTACGTCGCGGACGGCGCGGCCCTTCCCGGGCCGGTCGGCGCCAACCCGTCGCTGACGATCGCGGCGCTCGCCGACCGCATGTGCTCCCGGATCCTGGAGACCCGCGCGTCCGTCACCGCGTCCGTGACGAAGCTGTCCCCGATCGAGGCGGAGGCCGTGCCGGTGGGGGCGGCGGCCCGGCCGGCGGCGGACGGCACCGAAGCGTCTGCCCCCGAAGCGCCGGCCGCCGCGGACAGCCCGCGTGCCTTCGCGGCGGGCCCGCAGGACGAGCCGAGCGTGTTCGAGGACCGCACCTCGCTGTGGTTCGTGGAGGAGATGCGGGGGCTCCTGCTGCCCGGCCCGCCCGGCCGCGCGGCCCGTGAGAGTGCGGCCCGTGGGAGTGCGGCCCGTGGGAGTGCGGCCCGTGAGAGTGCGGCCGGGGGCTTCCCGTTCGCCTTCCGCCTCACGATCACGATCGACGACATCGAGCGGTTCCTCGCCGAGCCCGGGCACGAGGCCAGGGCGGAGGGCTGGATCGAGGCCGACCTGTGCGGGGGCAGGCGGCCCCTCGCCCGGGGATCGTTCAACCTGTTCGTCCCCGGGGAGACGGCCGGGCAGCGGTGCATGCGCTACCGCCTGCACTTCTACGACGCCGAAGGCCGCCCCCGCACGCTGGCCGGGCGCAAGGAGATCCAGCCGGGCGTGCCGACCCGCCTGTGGCTGGACACCTCCACCCTGCACGCCCGCCTGCTGGAGGGACACGTCGAGGAGGACGGGGACGAGCGGGCGGCCGTGGTCGCCGCCGGGACGCTGCGCATCCTGCCGTCCGACCTCGTGCGCATGCTCACGACCTTCCGTACGGCAGGCCCGGACGGCGCGACGGCCGTGGCCCGCTTCTGCCGGTTCTTCCTCGGCGAGCTGTGGGAGGTCTACGGCCCAGGCTGATCACTAGGGAGTGTCTGACAAACGCCGCCCGTCGCGAGCGTGGATCCAGGTGGATGCATCGCAAGGCCGAGGAGGAGCCCATAGCGGAGCTATGGGCGACGACGAGAACGCAGCGAGGCGCCGCCTGGGCCACGTGCAGCAGGGCCATGATGTGTCAGACATGACCTAGCCCCAGGGGTCGTAGTCGACCTCCAGCGGTTCCTGGCCGGGCCGGTCGGGCTCCGGGACGTGCCGGAGGTTGACCCGGATCCTCGTCCACACGGAGCTGCGCCCCCGCATGGAGTCGACCAGGACGTCGGCCGGCCGCAGGAGCCGGGCCACCTCGGGGTGGCGGGCCTTCCACCGCTCGAGCCCGGCCATCGCCTCCTCGCGCGTGGCCGCCCTGGCGATCTCGACGAGCGGCATGACCGGCTGTCGCCGCCCCTGCCCGGACGGGGCCGCAGGCCTGTCCGGTCGCGGGCCCTGGGCCTCGGCCAGATCGAGCAGCGCATCCAGGGAGCCGGCCCGCTCGTCCATCCCGGCCCACGGGTCGCCCACTTCGGCGTAGCGGTCGGGCATCGACGCGAGCGTGAAGTCCTCCGGCCGGCACCCGGGCACCTCGTCCCAGGTCAGCGGGGCCGAGACGAGGCCGGTCGGCCGCACGGAGTAGGCGGAGGCGACGGTGTGGTCGCGGGCGTTCTGGTTGTAGTCCACGAAGACGCCCTGCCGTTCCTCCTTCCACCACCGGCTGGTGGCGACGTCCGGCTCCCGGCGTTCGACCTCCCGGGCCACCGCCTCGGCGGCCCGCCGTACCTCGCGGAAGGTCCACTGCGGCTCGATGCGGGCGTAGACGTGGAACCCGCGCGAGCCGGACGTCTTGGGCCAGGCCGTCAGACCATGCTCCTCCAGCACGTCGCGCGCGACCAGGGCGACCCGGACGATCTGCTCCCAGCCGACGCCGGGCACGGGGTCGAGGTCGATCCGCAGCTCGTCCGGGTGGTCGAGATCCCCGGCCCGTACGGGATGGGGGTTGAGGTCGACGCAGCCCAGGTTCACGGTCCACAGCAGGCAGGCGAGGTCGCGGATCACCACCTCGTCCGCCGTGCGGCCGGAGGGGTAGCTCAGCTCGACGACCTCGACCCACTCGGGGCGCTTGGCGGGCGCGCGCTTCTGGAAGAACGCCTCCTTGTCGACGCCGTGCACGAAGCGCTTGAGTATCACCGGCCGGTCGGCCACGCCGCGCACCGCTCCCTCGGCGACCACCCGGTAGTAGGAGATCAGATCGAGCTTCGTGTGCCCGGTCCGCGGGAAGACCACGCGGTCCGGATTCGTGATCCTCACGATCCTGCCGTCGAGCTCCAGCGTCATGCCGCCACACTACGTCCCGGCGCCGGCCCCGGCCCGGATCACCGCCCGGATCGCGGCCCGGGTCACCGCCCGATCTGCCGGGTGATGGACGGGTCGGTGATCCGCGTGTCGGCGGCCAGCAGGAGGGCCTTGGACACGATGACCGACAGCGTCCCGTCCTCCTCGAAGGGGAGGAAGAGCCGTTTCCCGGAGCTCCGGGGGACGACGCACAGATAGGCGTCGTCCGGCTCCATCAGGACGTTGCCCGAGCCCAGGTGGATCTTGTAGGTTCGCAGGTCGCCCCGGACCACCAGGAAGCGGTCGGTCAGCGAGCAGCGCTCCGCGACCGCCAGACGCGGCAGCAGCCGGGCGAGCGCCTCGCGGCGCACCCGCGCGGTCTCCGACAGGTCCCCGAAGCCGTGGCTGTGCCAGTACTCGCGCAGCCCGTTCCCGCCCCGGCCGGTCCACTCGGGGTCGGCCGCGATCGACGCCACCGCGACGAACAGGTCCACGTCCCGCATGGCCTCGCTGAACACGAGCGGCGGCACCCGCGTCAACGGCGCCTCCCGCCAGCCGTCCCCGTCCAGGCGGTGGAAGCGGACCTGGCCGAGGGTGGCGTACCCCTCCTCCTCCCAGAGATAGTCGTGGAGGAGCGTCGCCCGCCAGCGTCCCCCGGCGAGCGTCCGCCGCGCCTGCCCGTCGCCGCCGTCCCACGGCCCGAGGTAGCCGGCCTGCCAGCCGCGCTGCCGGAACAGCGCGTACAGCGTGTGATAGCGGGTCACGTGCCCCGCGAATCGGTCGGAGTGGACAGCGGTCGCCTCCTCAGCCGGAGTCAGCGGATACACCTCGCGGAACGCCTGCTTGAACGGCTGGCGCAGACCGGTCTCGATCAGGTGGTCCCGCCAGGAGCGCACCTCGTCCGCCGTGGCGCGGGCCGGGTGCCACAGCCGCACGGGGACGTCCGGCACGCGCAGCCCGAGCTCGCTGCGCCACACCCCCGGCGACACCTCGAAGTCCCAGATGAGCCGGTCCGCGATCGGGTGCCCCTCCAGCCGGCGATAGTGCGGCGTGACCTCGTGGGTGTACCCGGTCTCCAGTGCCCTGACGAGCGTCGCCTGCTGCCGGCGGACCTGCTTGACCAGCTGACGGAGCCGGTTGACCTCGTCGGGATGCTCCCGTCTGACGGCGGCGGGGACCGACTTGAGCTCCCTGTCCCCCTGCCACCAGGACAGCTCGACCTCGCCGTCGACGGAGATGACCGCGGTGTGCTCGCCCAGCGTCCGCCGTAGCCGCCCGTCGGGCAGCCGGAAGGCGACCTCCACCCGGTCGGCCAGCGCCGGCTCGACGCGCTTGAGCATGCGGTCCAGCTGCTTGGTCGCCCCCGCGTGCCGGATCTCCTGCCTGGCGGCGCGCAGGGCCACGACGGCCTCCGGGGTCGGGTGGTCCTCGGCCGCGCGGGCGATCTCGAACAGCACCCCCTGAGAGGGGAGCGTCCTGGCCTGCGTGGGCGCCACCGCCACGCCGCGCACCAGCCGTTCCAGCAGGCCGGGCAGCCAGGGCTCGTCGCGGAAGAGCGCCAGCCGTACGGCCCGCCCGATCGTCTCCTTCTCGCCCCCGGCGAACGCCTTGTCGGCCTGGTACGGCAGTTCCCCGGCGTGGATCGCGGCGACCCGGGCCTCGGCCGCCTCCAGGGTGGCGCGGGCGAAGTCGACATAATCGGCGACGGCGGCCAGCCGTTCCCAGACGTCGGGCAACGGCGGCGAGGCGTTGTAGGAGCGGTCCCGCACGGTCTCGGCGAACAGCGCCCGCCGCTCCACCCCCCAGCCGAGCAGCAGCTCCACCTCGGCCACGGCCAGCGGCCCGCGCCCCGCGGTGAGCCGCTCGGCCACCTGCGCGTCCAGCCCGGCCAGACCGGCCGCCGCCAGCAGCGGGAAGGGCGCGTCCAGCCGCCGCCCGTTGCCCAGCAGGAACTCCACCACTGTGCGGGCCGGACCGGCCAGCCGGTCGATCGGGGCGCCTTCGGGGCAACGGACCAGCGCGCCGGCCCCGACGCACAGGTCCGCCCAGTTCCGGGTCGCCAATCCGTCCACCAGAGCGTCGAACAGGTCCGCGCACGCCGCCGGGGTGAACAGCGGCTGACGCTCCTTCGCCTCGTTCTCCACCGCGAAGCGCGCCGCCATGCCGCCGTGGCCCTGCTTGACGACCCGGTACGCCGCGGGGATCAGGGCGCCCAGCTCGGCCGCGCTCAGCCCGGTGGCGCGGGGCCACTCCGAGAAGTCCGCCGTCGCGCCGGTCAACAGGTCGTACAGGCGTCTCCCCCGCGCCGACAGCCGCGTGCCGCCGACGATCACGACCGGTTCCGCCGGGCGTCCGGCGGGCCGGTGATCCGGCCGCCGGTCGTCTCCGGACACCGGCTCTCCACGGCTGTAGGCCGCGATGAGCCCGTAGATCCCGCCCTCGGCCGCCTCGTCCAGGTGGTCGCGCGCGTCCATGTCAGCCTCCGGCGAGGGGGACGAGCCTGACGAACGACACCACCGGGTCGGCGGTCAGGTCGATCTCGGCGTCCAGGTCCTCGATCTGCCGGTCTCCGATCAGCAGCAGGAAGCCGTTGTGCGCGAACGCGGCCTCCGCGGCGTCGGCCTGCCTCTCCCAGTCCGGCCTCCGGGTGCGCTCCGCCTCGGCGTCGGCCGGGGTCAGCGGGGCGCGCGAGGGCCGCGCGGGAGAGGCGTTGTGGCGGGCCACCTCCTCACGGACGCGCAGCCGTACCAGCTCGCGGGCCGTGACGCGTCCGGGCAGCCCCGGCAGGGAGAACTCGGCCAGCGCGCGGCCTGCCCCGGTCTCCTCGCGGAAGATCACTGATGCCATCGGATGACTCGTTCCTGTACGTCGGTCGATGGCGCATTCCTACCAGCGATCTACGACAGATCCGCCGCTGACATTTGCAGGCGGACGCTCTAAGATCGCCGCGCATACCGAGGTTCGCATCGCCTGAGGAGCGGCTCGGCGACCCGAAAGGCAGGCGCACGCCCATGATCTCCGACAGACGGTCCGCGTCGGCCGTGGAAGGTCTCATCTCGTTACCGCTGGAACCTCTGCTCACCAAGGACTACGAGACCGATCCCGCGCTCGTCCACGAGCGCCTGCGCGCGACGTACGGCCCGGTGGCCCCGGTCGACCTCCTCGGCGTGCCGGTCTGGCTGGCGATCGGCTACGACGAGGTGCTGCACGTCATGCAGAACCCGGGCGACCTGTGGAGTAAGCGCGTGGACAACTGGCGGGCGTACGCGGAGGGGCGCGTTCCCGCCGACTGGCCGCTGCTCGCCCTCCTGCAGGCCGACAACTCGGGCTTCCACGACGGGGAGAGGCACCGCGGCCTGCGCGGCGCCTGGACCGCGGGGCTCCGCCCGTTCCAGGAGCCCGGAACCGGGCAGGCGCAGCGGCTGGAACGCGCCATGCTGCGGTTCTGCGACGACCTCATCGGCGTGATGGCGGAGGGCGGGCCCATCGGATGGGCGGACCTCGTCACCCAGT
Organism: Microbispora sp. NPDC049633; assembly: GCF_040675265.1. Classification (NCBI taxonomy): domain Bacteria; kingdom Bacillati; phylum Actinomycetota; class Actinomycetes; order Streptosporangiales; family Streptosporangiaceae; genus Microbispora; species Microbispora sp. NPDC049633. The sequence goes on along the minus strand of NZ_JBFAOO010000234.1, from coordinate 1,589 downwards.
ACGGGCGGCCGTTCCCGCTGCTCGTCGCCAACCACCTGCTCGGCGTCACCGTCGAGCGGGGCGAGGACATGGTGATGGACCAGTGGCGCCTGCTGGACGGCCCCGACTCCGCCGGGGCGTACCAGCGGCTCTTCGCCGCCCTTCACGAACTGGCCGCGGTCAAGCGGCACCGGCGGGGCGACGACCTGCCGTCGTACATGCTCGAGGCGAAGCCGGACCTCACCGACGAGGAACTGGCCCGCGAGTTGTTCATGCTGTCCGGCTTCCTCGACTTCACCGGCAGCCTGATCTGCAACGTCATCGTCGAGGTGGTCACCAACCCCCGGATGCGGGAGACCGTGTCGGTCGGCGCGATCGAGGAGACCGTCAACCGCGTCGCCCTGCTCAACCCGGCGCTGGCCAACGTGACCTTCCGCTACGCCAGGACGGACCTGAGACTGGGCCGCTTCACGATCGCGGCCGGCGACCCGGTGATGCTGTCCATCGCGGGCGCCCACACCGACCCGCTGCTCACCGCGGCGCTCCGGGACACCGTCCGCAGCACCCGCGCCCACCTCGCGTGGGGCGCGGGCCCGCACAGGTGCCCGAGCCAGCGGCTGGCCACCCAGATGGCCACGATCGCCGTGCGCCGGCTGCTCGACCGGTTCTCCACGCTCGAACTCGCGGTTCCGCGCGACGAGCTCGCCTGGCGCCCCTCCCCTTTCATCCGCACGCCGCTCTCCCTGCACGTGCGCTACCAGCTCAACCCGAGCTTCGCCGCCGCGCCCCGGCCGGGACCTGAGGCCGGCGCCGAGCCGTCGCCCGCGGCCGAGGACGGCGGCGACTGGCGCCCGAGGTCCGGCCTCTGGGCGTTCCTGCGCAAACTGCGCCGCATGCAGTGATCGAAGCCGTAGGACCGCCGCGGCCGGTCCGCCCCCGGTCGAGCCCTCGGACGCGGACCCCGACCACCGCCCCGGGTCACGCGAACCAGGCGATCGCCTGCCCGTGCGACCGGGTCCAGGCGAGCGGGGTCGCGTCCAGCGCGAGCACGTTGAACAGCGCCGCGCCCGGCGGGGGCGGCAGCCCGGCGTACGGAAGCACGTCCGGGGCCTCGTTCGCGATCCAGTGCCCCGGCAGCCCGCGGGCCAGCTCGGCGAACGCCCGCCGCCTCGGCGCCGGCACCTGGTACAGGACCGAGGTGTGGAACACCACCAGCGTCGCGCCCCGCGGCGCCCGCGCGGCCAGCGCCGGCAGGTCGTCCACCAGGTCGCCGCGCACGAGCAGCGGCGGCTCGGCCGCGGCGACGGACGCCGCGGCCCGCAGCCGGGCCCGCCGGTGCACGTGTTCCGGCCAGATGAGGGCGTCGAGCCATGCGACGTCCGCGGGGTCGGTCACGTCGAGCGGGTTCAGATCGATCCCGGCCCGCCACACGACCCGGGGCAGGCGGGCCGGCGGCGCCACCCCGGTCGCGGCACAGTCCAGGACCGGTTCGCCGGACCCGACCAGGTGCTCGCCGTAGCGGTAGGCGTACCGGTCGGGGTAGAGACACAGCCCGGCCGAGGCGCCGACCTCCAGCAGGGCGAGCGGCTGCGGCAGCGCGGCGAGCAGCG
>NZ_JBFAOO010000233.1:0-10580 GCF_040675265.1 Microbispora sp. NPDC049633 | reverse complement strand
GGACCGGCGGCAACCCGCTGTTCGTGGCCGAGACCGCCCGTCTGATGGCGACGGAGGGAGCCGCGGCGGCCCACTCGCTGCCCCCCGGGGTCCGCGACCTCATCCGCAGGCGGATCGCCCGCCTCCCCGCCACCGCCCAGACGACGCTGCGCAACGCCGCCGTCATGGGCAGGGACGCCGACGTCGACGTGCTGGTCGCCGTGCGGAACGCCGACGAGGAGACCGTCCTCGACGGCCTGGAGGCGGGAGTGCTCGCCGGGCTGCTCACCGAGCCGGCGCCCGGCATGGTGCGGTTCACCCACGTGCTCGTGCGCGAGACCCTCTACGAGGACATCCCCCGGCTGCGCCGTACACGGCTGCACGCGAAGGTCCTCACCGCGCTGGAGCGGGTGCGCCCGGGCGACGTCGGCGCGCTCGGCTACCACGCGCTGGCCGCCGCCACGGCGGCCACCGCGCGCGAGGCCGCGCAGTACGCGCGGAAGGCGGCGGCGCAGGCGTCCGGCGTCTACGCCCACAGCGAGGCGGCGAGCCTGCTGGAGGGCGCGCTCGACGCGCTGGACCTGGCGACCGAGCCCTCGGACGACCTCCGGCTCGACCTGCTGTGCCGTCTGGTCTCGGCGCGGGCGAGCGCGGGCGACGTCATCCGGGCCACGGCCACCCGCGGACGTGCCCTGGCGCTGGCCAGACGACTCGGCGACGCCGGCGGCCTCGCCCGCGCGGCCGTCGCCCTCGACGCCCCCATGATCTGGCAGAACGACAACGAGCTCGACGTCGACATCGTGGAGACCATCCACGCCTGCCTGCCCGCCGCGACGGGCGAGCTGAGGTGCCGGCTGCTCGCCGCCCTGACGCAGGAGATGGGCGGCCACGACGAGGAGATCGTCGACAGGGCGAGCGCCGAGGCCGTCGAGATCGCCCGCGACCTCGGTGATCCCCGGCTGCTGTGCCTGGCGCTCGCCGCACGCTACTGGGCGACCTTCGTGCCGGGCCGCCGCGACGAGCTGGAACCGGTCGGGCACGAACTGCTGGAGGTCTCCGCCCGCGAGGGGCTGCTCGGCTACCAGACGCTCGGCCACCACGCGCTGTGCATGGTCGCGCTGGGCCGCAACGACTGGGCCACCGCCGAACGGCACGCCGCGCGGGCGGTGGAATACTCCACGAGTGGCCAGCTGGGCCTCGTCCTGGCCATCATCGCGTTCCTCGACGCCCTCCGCCTTCTGGTGAAGGGAGAGTTCGAGCAGGCCGAGGCGGCCTACACGGTCCTGTCCGACCGGATGGGAGAGGCCGGAGGACCCAACGCCACCTCCTTCCGCAGCCTGGCCCGGTTCGTGGTCCGCCTCGCCTGCGGCCGGGCGCACGAGTCGGTGGCCGAGCTCGCCGCCGCCCGCGCCCGGATTCCCGAGGAGATCGACGAGTTCCACGTCAGCGCGCTGGTCGCCGCCGGGCGTCTCGAGGAGGCCCGGTCCGCCTGGCCGGTGGACCGCTGGCCGACGCGGTGGGTCTACCACACGATCAACGTGGCGCTGCGGGCGGGAAACGCGATGGCCCTCGGCGCCCGGGATGTGGCCGAGGAGTGCTACCGCCTTCTCCTTCCGTTCCGGGGGGAGATGGTCGGCCTGCACACGGTGGCGGTCACGCTCGGCCCGACCGGTCTCGTGCTGGGAAGGCTGGCGGAGTACCTGGGCGACCCCGCCGCGGCGGCGGAGCACTACGCCACCGCCGCCGGCGTCGCCGGGCAGCTCGACTCGCCCCACTGGCGTGAGGAGGCGCTGCGGGCGCGCGAGGAGGCGCTGCGGGCGCGCGACGCGCTGAAACCGTGAGGCCAGAGCCGCCAAGTGGCCGCCAAACAGGCGTTTAGCGGCCGGGGCCACCGTGGTTCCGACACCGATTCGGACATCATGGAGGCTCACCGTGGAGACCCCCGACCTCACCGGGATCCGCATCATCCACCGCGCCATGCGCGGCGACCTGCACATGCTCCGCACGCTCGCCGAGGACCTCGAGGCGGGACGCCAGCGGGCGGACTCGGCCCGCGCCGCCGCCATCACCCGCTACGCGGAGGACGTCTGCGGCGCGATCCACCACCACCACAGCAGGGAGGACGAGATCGTCTGGCCGGTCATCGAGCGGTCGGCGGGCACCGCCGTCGACCTCGCCGACCTGTCCGATGACCACTCCGAACTCGGCCCCCTGCTCGAGCGGGTCCGCGTCGCGGCGCGGGCCTTCGCGGGCGGCCGGGCCGTCGCCGAGCTGGCGGCCGCGCTGCGCACGCTGTCGGAGCTCATCGACGAGCACATCGAGGAGGAGGAGCGGAGGATCTTCCCGGTCATCGAGAAGTACGTCTCGGCGGCCGACTGGAAGACGATGGAGAAGTCGCTCAGGGGCGGCGGCGACCCGCGCTTCGAGCTCTCCTGGGTCGACCGGTACGCGAGCCCGGAGGAGATGGCGCACATCCGCAAGCTGGCCGGGCCGATCCTCAGCCTGCTCCTGACGCTGGCGCGGCCCTCCTCCCGGCGCCGCCGGCGGCTCGTCTTCGGGAGCTGAGCGGCCATGGCACGACGTTCCCGTCTCTACAACAGGATCATCCGGCACGTCTGCGACCGGCAGGTGCGCAGCTATCGCAGGACCGGCGGGCGCAAACCCGCCACCATGCGGGGCATCCCCGTCCTGCTCCTCACCACGCGAGGCCGCAGGACCGGCCTGCCCAGGACCCGGCCGGTCGGCTACGGCAGGGACGGGCGGCGGTTCGTCGTCGTCGCCTCGAACGGGGGCGACGACGCCACTCCCGCCTGGTGGCTCAACCTGCGCGACGACCCCGTCGCGGAGATCGAGGTCGGCGGCGACGACGGTCTCACCGTGCTCAAGGTGCGCGCCGCCGAGGCCACCGGCGAGGAGTACGACCGCCTGTGGTGGGCGATGAGCCGGCGGCACCCCGTCTACGAGAAGTACAAGGAGATGACGCCGCGCCGCATCCCCGTGGTGGTGCTCGAACCTCTCGACGCCCTCCCCACGTGATCCGGCCGCCGACGGCCCCGCTGCCGGGCGCCGGCCGGCGCGGCGGCCGCGGGCGGGGGCCGCGGGCGGGGGCCGTGCCAGGTCCCCGCCCGGCCGCACGCGTACGCCGGCGCCCCGCCCGTGCGCGCCTACTTGTCCCGCGCGGCGCGTTCGTCCCGCGCGGCGCGCGAGGCGTCGAACTCCTCGTCCGGCACGACCAGCTCGTTGCCGGCCAGACCGGCCTCGCCGGCGACCGCGGCGAGCTCGGAGCCGAGCGACTCGTGGGCGGCGGCGCGGTGCCCGCGGCGAACGCGGTCGGTCAGCAGCGACGACAGGGCGGCCACCAGGCACGCGGCCACGGCGAACCAGAAGGCGATGACCAGCCCCTGGTGGAAGGGGCCCGCGATGAGGTGCGGGAAGAACTCCTTGCTCGTCAGATGGGCGCCGCCGTCGGGCAGCCGGTCCAGGATGCCGCCGAGGAGCTGCCGGAACGGGTTGTATCCGAGGAACGCCGCGAACAGCACGGCGATCGGCGGCAGCTGGGCGATGCCCTCGGCCTGTGCGGCGGGCACGCCCTGGGCCACCAGCTCGTCGTGCATGGTGTGCGGCAGCGACTGCGCCAGGCCCGCGATCATCAGGCTGAAGAACACGCCGATGGACAGCACCATCGAGGAGTTCTGGAAGGTCGCGGTCATGCCCGCGCCGACACCGCGGGACTCCGCCGGGACCGAGTTCATGATCTCCGCCCGGTTGGGCGAGGAGAACAGCCCGGACCCGACGCCGTTGACCAGGATGAGCAGCGCGAAGACGCCGTAGCCGAAGTCCGTCGGCAGGGTCATCAGGGCGTAGAAGCTCGCCGCGGTGATCAGGGCGCCGCCGACCGTGAACATCCGCGGCCCGAACCGGTCCGACAGCCAGCCGGAGACGGGCGCCGACAGCAGGAAGCCCACGGTCAGCGGGATCATGTAGATGCCCGCCCACAGGGGCGTCTCCTCGAAGCTGTAGCCGTGCAGCGGCAGCCAGATGCCCTGCAGCCAGATGATCAGCATGAACTGCAGGCCGCCGCGCCCGAGGGCGGTGAGCAGGCTGGCGACGTTGCCCGCGAGGAACGCCCGGTCGCGGAACAGCGTGAGCCGGAAGAGCGGTTCGGCCACCCGGGTCTCGATCCAGGCGAACAGCGCCAGCAGCAGGACGCCCCCGGCGAGCGCGGTGATCACCCAGGGGTTGCCCCAGCCCATCACGCCGGTCCCGTACGGCTGGATGCCGTAGGTGATGCCGACCAGCAGCGCGATGAGGCCGACGGCGAAGGTCGCGTTGCCCCACCAGTCCATCCGCGCCCGGCGCCGCACGCCGTTGTCGCGCAGCTTGACGTACGCCCAGACGGTGCCGAAGACGCCGAACGGCACGGAGACCAGGAAGATCGCCTTCCAGTTCACCGGGGCGAGGACACCACCGATGACCAGACCGAGGAAGGAGCCCGCGATGGCGGCGATCGAGTTGATGCCGAGCGCGGTGCCACGCTGGCGGACGGGGAAGGCGTCGGTCAGGATCGCGGTGGAGTTGGCGAACAGCAGCGCGCCGCCGATGCCCTGGACGATCCGCCAGCCGATCAGCCACATCGCCCCGGCGTCGCCGTCCATCCAGGTCAGCGAGAGCATGATCGAGCAGAGGCTGAAGACCGCGAACCCGAGGTTGTACATGCGGACCCGGCCGAACATGTCGCCCAGGCGGCCGAACATCACCACCAGCACGGCCGTGACGACCATGAAGCCCATCATCATCCACAGCAGGTAGCCCGTGTTGCCGGGGTCGAGCGGGTTGAGGCGGATGCCGCGGAAGACGTCCGGAAGGGCGATCAGCACGATGGACTGGTTGATCGTCACCATCAGGACGCCGAGGGTGGTGTTGGACAGCGCGATCCATTTGTACCGCGAGGGCGGCGCCGACTGCGGCGACGCTCCCGCCCGGGACTGGTTCGCTACGGCCACGGAGTGGTTCCCCTCCTCTTGGTCCGCACAGCGCACGGCCTGTTTCCGGCGCGGCGAGCGGCGGACGAACCGTTAGTTAGGACAACTAAATTACCCTGGCCGGATGACGTTGATGTATCCCGTCGTGCGCAACAAAGGCCGCCATGGGGCCCTTAAACGCTTTTGGGCGTTATTCGACGTATTTTCGGGCGGCACACCGCCGGTGTCAGGACGTGAGCGCGCCGGCGATCACGTCGGCCACGCTGTCCACGACCGTGCCGCGGTCGAGCCCGGGGTTCTCCAGCCACCAGTCGCCGATCGCCTGCACCATGCCGACGAACGCGTGGCCGAGCACCTGGGCGCGCACCGGGTCGGCGACGCCCTCCTCCGCGAGCATCGCCCCCAGTTCCTCGCCGACGCCGCGCACGATGGCGGCCATCCGCGTGCGGGTGCGGCTGTCCTCCGCGCTGGCCCGGTGGAACAGGAACCGGTAGAGGTTGGGGTTGGCCGAGATGGTCTCGAGGTAGGCGTCGACGGCGGCCCGGGCGCGTACGCGGGGGTCGGCCATGGCTTTGGCGAACTCGGGGCGCAGCAAGTCGATCACGACACGCGTGTGGCGTTCGGCGAGAGCCTGGTAGAGGCCGCTCTTGTCCCCGAAGTGACGGTAGAGGATCGGCTTGGTGATTCCCGCCTCCGCCGCGATGGCGGCCATCGACGCGTGCGGGCCCTCCCTGCGGATGACCCGGTCGGCCGCGTCGAGCAGCTCCCTGCGCCGCTCCGGACTCCGGCCGCGCTCCCCTGTGCCGCCCGTCGTGAGCCCCGTCATGAGCACAGCATAGGGTCGCTCCCCCCGTCGTCCGGATCAAGACCGGGGCCGACGGGCGATCACTCCGGTAATGTGCCGGACGCGGGATTTGTGATCGCGGTTTCCGCCGGGTCGGAGGTGCGGGGTGGGCGAGGCGGGCGGGCCGCTGGTGCCGGGCTACGAGGTGCTCGGCGTCCTCGGCCAGGGAGGCTTCGGGGTCGTGTACCGCGCCCGCCAGCTCGCGGTGGGCCGGGAGGTCGCACTCAAGATCGACAACCGGGTGCTCGTCTCCGACCGCGACCGGCGCAGGTTCATGCGCGAGGTGACCTCCGCCGGCGCCCTGTCCGGCCACCCGCACGTGGCCGACGTCTACGACGCGGGCGTCCTCCCGGACGGCCGGCCGTACATGGTGCTGGAACTGTGCCCCAACGGGTCGCTCGCCGACCGGCTGCGCGACGGCGGCCCGCTCGGCCCCCGCGAGGTGCGCGACATCGGCGTCAAGATCGCCGACGCGCTGGCCGCCGCCCACGCCCTGGGCGTCCTCCACCGCGACGTCAAGCCCGCCAACATCCTGGTCAACTCCTACGGCATGGTCGCGCTGTCGGACTTCGGGCTGGCCACGATGCCGGGGCAGGGCGGCGCGGCGCAGGGCGAGGTGTCGGTGACGCGCGAGTCGCTCACACCCGCCTATGCCCCGCCGGAGGCGTTCGACCTCACCGAGCCCACCGCCGCGGGGGACGTGTACGCGCTGTCGGCCACGTTGTACGCCCTGCTGCGAGGCAGGCCGCCGCGCTTCCCCGACGGCGGCGTGGTGAACGTCGCCGCCATCATGGCGCTGCACCGGCTGCCGATCCCCGACATCCCCGGCGTGCCCGCCGCGTTCATCGCCGTCCTGCGTCACGGCATGGCCAGCGATCCGGCCCAGCGGATCCGTACGGCCGCCGGGCTGCGGGACGCGCTCGCCGCCCTGGCCGCGGACGGTTCCGCCGCCGGGGACGGCGCGCGGCCCACCGGGCCGGAGCCGCCCGGTGCGGGGAGCCCCTCCGGCGTCCCGGGGTGGGGCGTCCCCTCTCCCTCCGGATCCGCCGTGTACGGCCGGCATCCCGGGGAGGGACGGCCGGCCGAGCCGGGGCACGCGCTCACCGGCCCCGGCGGGGGCCTTCCCGCGTACGGTCAGGACATACGCCGGGCGGCGACCGCGCCGAACGCGGTGCCGAGCCCTCCGTCCGAGCGGCGGCCTCCCGCTCACCGGCCACCGGGTCAGGGGACGCGGCGCCCCGGGCAGGGGTCCGTGCCCTCGCCCCCGCCGCGCGCCGGCATGTCCCGGCAGTCGATCGTCTTCGCCGTGATCGCCGCCGTCTTCGCCCTGCTGCTCACGGCCGGGATCGCGGCGCTGACGCTGGGAGAGGGCGACCGGGGACCGGACACGCCCGTCACTCCCGGCGGGACCTACAGCCGGGGCGCGGACGGCGGAACCGGCCTTCCCGGCGGGCGCGTCCCGCCGGGCGCCTTCCACGCGTGACGCGCTCGCCGGCCCGAAGTGTGGGCCGGGGATCGCGGTCAGGGCGCGACGCTCTCGTTCCAGTCGATCCGGTAGCCGTGCATCCAGCCGAACATCCTGCGCGGGGTGGCGAAGGTCCGCATGGCGATCGGCGCGGTGACGCTCATGAGCATCCGGGCCACGCGACCGGACGCCTTCCTGCTGTTCGTCCTCGCCGCGGACGCCGCGATCTTCTCCACCCTGTCCCGGCGCAGCCTTTCGTACGCGGAGAACGCGGCGGGCACGTCGGGCAGGTCGCGCAGGCAGCGGGCGAGCTGGATCGCGCTCTCCACCGCGAGCGCGACGCCCTGGCCGGAGCTGGGCGAGGGCGCGTGCGCCGCGTCCCCGGCCAGCACCATCCGGCCGCGGTGCCACCGCGGCACCGGGGGCAGGATCTCCAGCGCGCCCAGGGCGGACAGCTCGCCGGCCTCGGTGTGCCGGAGCAGGTCGCCGCCGGGCACGTCGTCCGCGTATGCCTCGCGCAGCACCTCCAGCCATCGCGCCGCGGGCACCTCCCGCGCCCGCGCCGCGGTCATGGGCTCGGGCCGCGGCAGGTTGCCGAACCACAGCGTGCGGCCGTCCGGCCCGGTCCAGTGGCCGAGGAAGGCCCGCCGGCCGAAGACGTAGTGCATCGTGTCCGGCGGACCGGGCACCGTGAGATCCGCCCGGCCGCCGAAGGCGATCAGCCCGGCGTACGCCGGGCCCGGCGTACGCGGGTCGACGAGCGTGCGGACCGTGGAGCGGATGCCGTCCGCGCCGACGAGCACGTCGGCGGTCGCGGTGCTCCCGTCGGCGAACCGCGCGGTCACCCCGTCGCCGGTCTCCTCGACGCCGGTGAGCCTCCTGCCGTGCTCGACCCGCACGCCCTGCGCCGCCGCGTGGTCGTGCAGCAGGCGGTACAGCTCCGGGCGCCGCAGGACGTGGCCGGGCGGCAGGCCCGGCACGCCGGTGTACACGCCGAACTTCCTGCCCCGGCCGTCGCCGATGACCGTGCGCCTGATCGGCCGGCCACTCGCCTCCACGGCGTCGGCGACCCCGATGATCCGCAGCGCCTCCAGGCCGTTCGGCGCCACCTGCAACCAGCCGCCGAGGCCGTCGGCGGGCGTTTCGCAGGCCTCGTGGACCGTGGCCTCGATCCCCGCCCTGCGCAGTGCGAGCGCCGTGACCGGGCCGGCGATCCCGCCCCCGATGACCAGCGCCGTCCTGACCCCTGTCACCCTCGTCCTCCTTCGCCCCCCACCACTGTCCGGCGCGGGACGAACAAGATCAACGGGTCTGCGGGAAATTCTCGCTACCCGGCTCCGCCCCGGCGCGCCCTGCGCGGGCGGGGCCGGGCCCGGCCGGCCAGCGCGCCGTACTCGGCCAGCGAGTCCCGGAGATAGTCGATGAGGTCCCATACGTCGGGCACCATGTCGCGGTCGGTGACGACGCCGAAGCCGAGCCTGCCGTCGTAGGAGAAAACGGTGATGTTGATCCCGCCGCTGACGTCCGTGATCACCGACATGGGGTAGAGCGCGGTGACCCGAGCCCCGCACACGTAGAGCGGAAGCTGGGGTCCCGGCACGTTGGAGACCAGCAGGTTCATCGCGGGAGCGGCGCGCGAGGCGATCCGGAAGGCGGACCTGGCCGCCAGCGCGCTCAGCGCGGCCGGCATCGCTTGGCTGAACTCCAGGAGCCAGGCCGCCGGCGCCGCGGCGAGCCGTTCCTTGATCAGCCGCATCGAGCGGTTCACCGACAGCAGCCGGTCGCGCGGGTCGGCCACATCCGTCGGCAGGGTGGTCATGGTCAGCATGACCTCGTTGGCGGCCGATCCGTTGGGGGCCTGTCCCCGGGTCGAGACCGGGATCCCGGCGACCAGCGGCTGACGGGGCAGCTCGTCCCGCTTCACCAGCCAGCGCCGCAGCGCCGTGGCGCACATCGCCATGACGACGTCGTTGACGGTGACGCCGAAGGCGTTCTTGACCCGCTTGACCTCGTCCAGCGGCAGCTGACCGAACGCGAACCGGCGGTGCCGCGAGATCGGCCCGGAGAACGGCGTGCGCGGCACCACCCTGCGCGGCAGCTCAGGCAGGCTCTCGGCGGCGCCGCTGCCGATGCCGCGGACGAACCGCGAGACCAGCCCCGCCCCCGGGAGCTGGGCCACGAACGGCACCTCGTCCAGCCGCGGCATCGCCTCGGCCACGAACCGCAGCAGGGCGAACGGGTTGTCCAGCACCCGCGCGACGCCCCTGATGATCATTTCTACCGCGTCGGGGGCCTCCTGCGGCGCGGCCTCCGGAAGCGGCACGTCGGCCGGCTCGGTCTCGAAGTCCATCAGCGCGGCCAGCACCTCGGTCCCCGTGACACCGTCGACGGCGGCGTGGTGGACCTTCGTGTAGATCGCCACCCTGCCCTCGGCCAGGCCGTGGATCAGGTAGATCTCCCACAGCGGCCGCCCCCGGTCGAGCCGCGCCGCGTGCAGCCGGGCGACCTGCTCGGCGAGCTTGTGGTCGTCACCGGGAGGAGGCAGCGCCAGGTCCCGTACGTGGTAGTCGAAGTCGATCTCGCGGTCCTCGGCCCAGTAGGGGTGATCGAGTCCGAAGGGCACCTGGACCAGCCGCTTGCGCAGCGGCGGCGCGAGATGGAGCCGCCGTTTGAGCAGCGCGATCACGTCCTCGCGGGTCAGCGCGCCACCCGGCCTGCCGGAGGGGTCGAGGATCGTGAGCGCCGCGATGTGCGCCAGGTTGGTGGCCGTCTCGAAGTTGAGGAACTGCGCGTCGAAGGCGCTGACTTGCTGTGCCATGCCTACTGACCTGCCCCGAAAGCCGGGGCTCGGACCGCCCGTGCCGCCGCGGGCTCAGTGCCGGTGGGTGGCGTCGGGCTGTGCCGGGTCGGCGGGGTGCTCGTATCCCGGCATGAGGACGACCGAGCCGGCGTGCCGCGCGTCGAGCCAGCGGGCGAAGGCCCGCTCCGCGCTCTCCTCCGCCAGCTCCGCGAGTATCCGCTCCCGCACGGACGCGTACGGCTCCCGCCGCGCCGCCTCGATCCGCTCGACGACCAGGGTCCAGGGGCCGCCGGGGCCCTCCACGGGCCCGACCGTCTCGCCCTCGCGGGCCGCGAAGACCGCGTCCTCGATCGGCCCGGCGATCTGCCCGCGCCGGACCGGCCCGAACGGACGGACCCAGCGCGTCTCCGGCGCGGTGAACCGGTCGAGGTTGCGCAGGTAGTAGCCGCGCGCCTCGTCCTCCGACGGTGCGCGGCCGGCGGCGAGCGCCCGGCACACCGCCCTCGCGGC
>NZ_JBFAOO010000232.1:0-10585 GCF_040675265.1 Microbispora sp. NPDC049633 | reverse complement strand
CTGGCTGATGATGCTTATCGACGACTGGGAGGCAGTCCGGGCAACTCCACCGAGCGACGATGAACTCCGCCGGCAAGCACGAAAGATCGCGGACGCCGCGACCGACCGGCTTGAGGCGTTCAAAGATCAGGACTCGTAGAGGTGGGAACCACGCCAGCCAAGGGTCTCGGATCACTCCGGGGCCCTCGCTCTGATAGGTGACAAGCGTGACTCCAGAGACCGTGGCGCTGATCATGCTCACGGATGAATATTCGGTTTCGAATAATCGTGGCGCGCTGGACTGATCGTTGAAAAACTATGTTAGGTGGGGCGGAAGAACCGAGAGAAGCGTAGACGTCGAACCGACCCTGAGTATGGCAGCAGGGTCAACGCCATGCGTGCGGAGGTCAGGGGGCGGCGGGTGCCTCAGACCTATGAGGGGTACGAGCAGGCCAAGCTCACGAGGCACCCTGCTCTGGGTCGCACTCGCTCTCATTAAGGCGGAATAATCATGACGGGCAGCGTCGTCCAGGCCGTGGGCCTCACCAAAATCTTCGGCGAGGGAGGCTCGAAGGTCCACGCGCTCAAGGGTGTCTCGGTCGAGTTCGCAACGGGCCAGTTCACGGCGATCATGGGGCCTTCCGGGTCAGGGAAGTCCACCCTGCTGCATTGTCTGGCCGGGCTGGAGACCCCGACATCGGGGACGATCCGGCTTACGGAAGCCGACCTGACTACGTTGCCGGACGACGCGCTGACCAAACTCCGCCGCGATCGGGTTGGTTTCTTATTTCAGTCGTTCAATTTGCTTCCCAACTTGAGTGCCGAGCGGAACATCCTGCTGCCGCTCAAGCTCGCTCGACGCGAACCTGATGACAAGTGGTTCCGCACCCTCATCGCCATGCTCGGAATCGAGCACCGGCTGAGTCACCTCCCCGCCGAAATGTCCGGCGGGGAGCAGCAGCGGGTGGCCGCCGCCCGAGCCTTGGTCAGCAAGCCTGCTGTGGTGTTCGCAGATGAGCCCACCGGCGCGCTCGACTCACGAGCGGGCACGGACCTGCTCGGCTTCCTCAGCGAGTCAGTCCGGCAGTTGGGCCAGACCATCGTGATGGTGACCCACGATCCGATGGCGGCCGCCTACGCCAACCGCGTGGTGTTCATGGCCGATGGGCAGTTCGCAACGGAGTTGCACAACCCGAGGCACGATGACGTGCTCGCCATCGTGCGTCAGCTTGCGGGGGCGAGGACACCGGGATGCTGAACCGGACTTTCCCTCCCATGCTCCAGACAAGTCGCGGTGGGCGGATCGCGGCCGGCGTAGCCATCTTCATCGGTGTCGCGTTCGCGACCGCGACGCTCTTAGTGGGTGCTGGATTCGAGCGGTCGATCACCGAGACCGTCGCCGCTCAGGCGGTTCGTTCAGACCTCGTCGTGGTGGCCCGGCCTGGGCAGGAACTCCCCGGCGGAAAGGTCAAAGAAATCGAGGGCCTGCCTGGGGTGAAGGCTCTGTTCGTACTCCGGGAGGAGACACGCGAGATCGGCTGGCCTATCGCCGGAGATCGGCTGACTCGCCTGCAGACGATTGCCGGACAGTCCGAATTGCGCTGGCAGCAGCTCGCGGGCGGCCGCTGGCCGGAGAACGCCCATGAAGTGGTCGTGGATTCCGCCAGCGCGGGAAAGTTCGGCGTCGACCTGGGGCAGACGATCACCGGTTCGGCGAAGCTCAAGGCCACAGTGGTAGGCACGGTTCAACTGCCTGGATCTGTCGGCTCGGCCCTGCCCACGGTCTTCGTGCCGAGTGAGTCCGCCGGAAGGTGGATCTCCGCTGGTGCCAAGGAAGTCCACGTGAAGGCCACCTCAAGCGATTCGGTGAATGAGCTGTGGTCCAGGCTGTCCAGTGTCGCCGGGCAAGGCGTGGTGCGGACCGGTGCCGAGCATGCCCGCGTGCTCGTCTCCGAATTGTCGGGCGACACCGTGGCGTTGCAGGGTGCCCTTCTTGCGTTTGCCGCCGTCGCCCTCTTCGTCGCATCACTCGTCATCGGCAATACCTTCAGCGTGGTGTTCGCCCAGCACAGCCGCCGACTCGCTTTGCTCCGCTGCGTCGGCGCCACACGGGGGCAAGTGTTCCGCGCTGTCATGGGCGAAGCTGCGTTCTTCGGGTTCGTGGTGTCACTCCTCGGGGTCGCGGCAGGAATCGGCGCTGGTGTCCTGCTGACGATGCCGGAGGTGACTCTGCCGCCGTACGCAATTCTTGTGCCGCTTTGCGTCGGCGTGCTCATGACCCTCACGGCGGCATATCACCCCGCTCGCACCACCACTCGCATCAAACCGGTGGAGGCCCTGCGGACGACTGCCACGCGGGAAACCGCTGCCACCGGTTTCCTCTGGCTCGCCTCCGGAACGGGGCTGGCGCTGACGGGTTTCGCCGCACTGTCCTTCGGCGCTTACATGGGTTCCTATCCCTTCGGTGTGCTCGGCGGAGTCCTTTCCATGGGCGGCGTGCTGCTGCTGGCTCGTCCTCTCCTGCCGGCCCTGATCAGAGGATTGCGAGCTCCCTTCGCAGCGTTGTTTCGCGAGTCCGGCCTCATAGCCGGCGACAACGCCGCCAGAAACCCCCGCCGAGCGGCGGTCACATCGGTCCCGATTTTCGTCGGGATGACGCTCATCGCCACTCTGCTGGTCGCGGTCAACACGGCCGAGGAAACCCTCTCGCGGCAAATCATCAGCAGTTACCCCGTCGATATCGAGATCACCGCCAACGGTGCGCCACTGAAGCCACAGGTCATCCAGGAGATGGCTAAGGTATCTGGGATTGAAAAGGTCGCCTCACTTCGCGGGGCACGCGTGAAGATCGGCGGAGAGCCCCGGGTGCTGCTTGGGGCAGATGAGTCCGTAGCAGAAGTCAGCCACGGAGAAGTAAGCCCGCGTCCAGGGGAAATTCTGGTCCCACCGCCCATCGCGAGGAACACCAAGACAGCCATGGGCGGGACGATCGAGGTCCCCACCCCCAACGGCTCGCTCCGACTGATCGCCAAGCCCACACAGGCAGAAGTATCCGCTTTGATCGTTACGTCGGAAGACCTGGCGCGAATCGCGCCGGAGGCGCCGTTCACAGCCCAGTGGATGAGCGTGACGCAGGCAACCCGATCGGCCGACTTGGTGGAGGATGTTCGCCGTGCGTCGGCCGACCAACCGGATATCGTCCTCAACGGCGCCGTACAGGCGCGCGCCGGCTACCAGGACCTGCTGGACAATGCGCTGCTGGTCGCGCTCGGGTTGCTGGCCTTCTCCTCTCTGATCGCGATGGTCGGGATCGCCAATACGCTCACCCTTTCGGTATTGGAGCGCACTCGAGAATCCGGGCTGCTCCGGGCGCTTGGCCTGACCCGGCGGCAGCTGAGAAGGTCCCTGACTCTGGAGGCAGTGATGATGGCGCTCGCAGCGAGCATCCCCGCGCTGTTGCTGGGTTGCGTGTACGGCATCGCGGGAACGTACAGCGTTCTCGAACTGGGAGGCGACACCGTCCCCTCCATTCCGGTCGGTCAACTGGCACTGGTCGTGCTCGGCGCCGTGGCCATCACGGCACTCGCCTCGCTCATCCCCGCCAGGCGCGCTGCCAGAATCCCGCCCGCCACCGCCCTGATGGATGAGTGAAGCCACGTAGACGCCCTGCTCGTGGATGAGTGTTCGACTTGGGAGCCCCAGGGCCACCATCGCGAACGGCACCCTCTCGGTGTGAGGGCCACGCCAGATGTGGGCCGGCATTCCTGCCGTGATCGTGTCAAGGTGCAGATGTCGCCACGGGGATTCGCCTCCGTGTCGACACCGTCACCGTGCGGGAGCGGTGCACATGCATCGGGACTGGCCGCTGAGGGCTGCATCTGGTGGCGTCCGGCTGCGTCCTCGACGACAGCCCGATCATGTGAAGGGCCAGCTCAGAGGGCATCTGGGCTGGATGGGGGAGCGCGCCCTGAGGGATTCGAACCCCCGACCGTCGGATTAGAAGTGGATCGCCGTTCCTTAACCCCATGGCGTCCTGACCTGCGCCTGATCTCTCGGACACCTCCGGCCAGAGCAAGGTCATTCCGAACATGTTCCGGATCTTGGTCTATGGCCCGGTCAGAGGAACGAATCTACAGGTTGGCATGACGATCTTGTTAGGAGTGAGTGACGACGAGTCGGGTCAGCTCCCTAAGGTAGTCACTAGGTCGAAATCCGCTTGGTCCTCGAGTTGCGTCGTCCACGGTTATCCGTAGCTTGGCGTTCGGAAAGTCGGGACTAGGTGTGCCTGTAGGAACCCCTCGTATTTGCTCGATCGTCTGGTGACACTTCGCCATCGCCGACACAAGCTCCTTGTACGTTAGGATGTGCGGGCCGATCACCATGGATGTGTTCGACAGCCGAAGGGAATGCGGATCAGATTTATCGAAAATCGGACTACTTTTATACTTCTGCTTACCAAGAATCTTTTCGTCGGAGTGTTCCACCGCGTTGCGTAGGAACTTCAGGCGCTCTTCCTGACGTTGAGTCAGAGTTGGTGCTCCTCGGCCGACCTTATTTGCTCGAAGCGCTCGCGCATTGAGAACCGCACGATGGGTTGCGCTCACGCAGTTCTCCATGTGGTCGATAGCCCTCAGGTAGGGGCTTATGCGCAGTCCAGGGTGGGGCGAGACGTAGACCAGCAACTCAGCTCGTGCCGCATCGTATTCGCGGAGTGCTTTGTCCGTTAACCTGACGAAGTTCATGAATAGGCTAACCATTGTTCGATCCGGTGGAAGGCCAGATGGAAGACCCGAGACGGTCCGATCCAGGAGAACATTGAGCGTACCGTTATTCGAAAGATGATCTACCGCGGGTATTGCAAGTGCTTCCCGGGTCAGGCTGACACGATCGGTGCGGGGCATAGAACGGGAGCATGGCACTTAGTGCACGCCTGGGACACCCATATAACATGTCCCCCGACCTCTTTCCAGTGTCTGCGCAGCTCGACTAGTCGCGGGGAGTAGGAGGACAGCGGGCACGGCCGGCTGGACATGCGTGTCCCCTTGCCCGCCCGTGGCCTGTTTCGGCTCTTCGGAGAAACGCGGAAGCTGACTGGACCTGAGTAGTGACTAGGGCTTCTCCTCGTGGAGCGGGTGACGGGAACGGAACCCGCGCTGTCAGCTTGGAAATTGCATGGATCACGGCCCGTACTGGCGCTGACCTGGGCGCGGAGCCGTTATGAGTGACCGTGGTTGCCCCTCGTCACCCCGGTTAATGGCACGCTAATGGCACGACGATCACGCACACGACCTGCGGCGGTACGCCATGCGCGCGGCCTGGCCCCTGCTTCGCCCCCGTCCTCCTCGTAGCTGCTGACCCCCGGGACGGGACCGCCGTGTCAAGGGTCAGCGAAGCTGATCGCGAAGCGACGCCGTAGGCGCCCTTGACTCGGCGGGCACGGCCGGGACACTTGAGCAGCGAGGAGGACGGATGTCTCGGCTATTGTGCCCCACAGCGGACGTCAGCTGAACGTCGAGGAGCGGACTCGGTGAGCAGGGAACTGGCAACAAATCCAGTCGCTCTCGAAAGCGCCGTGAGTGATGAGCTGGCAAGTACAGCAGGGGCATGGGCCGGTGGTCCTACCGCTGTAGAGGGATTTCTCCGATGGGTTGTCGCCGACCTAAATCGGCTGCCAGCGCTGATCGTCGAGCATGCCGAGTTCCGGCATTACGGCTCGGGGTACGCGTCCTACATCGATGTCTTCATGACCAAGCGCGACGGCTCGATGCGTCGCTCCGCGAACGGTCGGACAGACGTTGAGGGATTGACCCTAGGGTTGTGCCGGCTCGCTCCTTTGGCGGTGCTCCTCAAGCGCAGTTGGCGGTCCTCCGGGCCTGGTGCTACAGGTGGTCATAGCATGCCCGAACTGTTGCGAGTCGTGGATATCGATCTGCCGGAATGGGAGGAGGAGTGCCGGCAGATTGGCCAGGTGCTTGATGGGCACGGCATCGCCTTGCTCGGCTTGCAGGTGCTCGGCTTGCCGTTGGATGCTCGGTTGCGGGTGGAAACGGCCCTCGACGATCCGCCGTACTGCGTGTTCGATGCCTGGTTCCACTGGATGGATTAGCCCGCGCCCCTGCTCTGGACCTGCCGTGCCCGTTGGGCCGGTGTGCACCTGCGACGATCGCGGCCGGAGCCGCTGGCGGTCGGGACCGGCCCCCAGGCCGCATGTCCGGCCGCCGGGCGGGCGACGCGCCGCGAGGCGGCGCGGAGCGCCGCCCTTGACTCCTACAAGCAGAATTCGGCAAGCCAGCGCCTATTCGCTGGCTCCTTCGACCTCGCACGGTGGCGTACGGTGCCTGAATCTACTCTTGTGGCGATGGCGCTGGCTGTACGTCCATGTTTCTTGCCGACTGCTCCCCACTTACTTCTTGCCGCGGATCGCGAGGATCACGGCCGCTAAGCTGGCGAGAACCTCAGGAAGGTCGTCCGAAGTCGTTCGAACGACCGTAAGCCACACAATGGCTACGGCCGCTACTGCGGTGATCAGAACCACGCCGAGTGTGATCGTCGCGGCAAGCACTATCGCATTCATTCGAGCTCTTCCATCCGTAGGCGGTAGCTGATGAGATCTGAGTGAAGGGCAGAGGAGCGCCGAGGGTCCACATGAGTCGTACAGGTCAGATGCGACATCGATTGCCGCAGGTCAGCGGGGGTGCCAGTGACGGGCCTAGTCGGATGCCTCGGATGAGTGAGGTCAGGTGAAGGAGCGAGGGAGAGGCGAGGCCCAGCTTCATCCACTTCACGGGGAGCTTGCCCGCCTAGAGGAAGTGGTCCGGAGGGCTGGTAGGTATAGCCGAAATAAAATCCTCGATGACATTTATAAGCAGGGAAGGGGACCTAAGCTAAGTCCACAGACTGTCTCTGGCTGGATCGTCCGGGGCATAGTGCCTGGCGATTTCGCCGATATGTGGCTATTTGTGCGAGAGTTGCTAGTTCGGGCGGTACCAGATCAGCTAAATAACAAATTCTGGTGGGTTCGCAAAGAGAGTGAGTGGAAAGGGTTGTGGGAGGCTGCTAAGAAGCAGGCATCTCATGCAGCCGCAACTCGCGTAGCTACGAATGATGAGAAATCGTCCTCAGGGCTGCTTAATTTCTTGAGTGTGACCCGCCTGAGTGCGGTCGAACATCCCTACCCCGCCGCGCTTCCGGGTGCAGTCCTTCCGTCCCTATCTCAAGTCTATGTGCGACAGCAGGCAGAGACAGAGAAGACCCGGAAACCTGAAGCTGACAAGGATCTTGATGATTCCGAGGTCAACTGGGGAAAGCGACCAGCTGAGGATGTAATCAAGAGCAGGGCGCCCGTTGCATGGCTCCTCGGAGGACCTGGCGCAGGAAAATCAAGCCTGTTGCGCATGATCGCAATTTTCCTTGCGGAATATCATCTTGCAGAGGTCTCGGAATCTGCGGAAGCCGCTCAAAGGTCAGCGGCGCAAAGGAAGTCGGACGCCATTCAATCATCGAAGTTGAATGCTTTCCCTAGAAGGAGTGCTATCTACCCGATATATATGTCAGCGCACTTCCTTGTACAGCCGGGCTCTTTTGCACAGCAACTGCATAGCGCCGTGCAATCGCAGCTTAGAGGACACGACTACTCTCCTCTGTCGGATGAGTTCTTCCGAATGCCACCCAGAAAGGGTGCCCGGTGGCTTGTTCTAATTGATGGGCTGGATGAGATAGCCGATGTCGATGAACGTATTAGAGTACTTCAAAGATTAGATTCTTTAAAGGGGGGCATCTATCGGTTTATCGTGGGGAGTAGGCCTCTGCCAGAATCGGAATTGGCGCTGCTTGACGGAGAAATCAAACTAGGGCGCGGCGCCGCCATCCCTGGGGAATCGGAAAGATATGAATTACTTCCCTTTGATTCGGCGCAGTTGCCTCAGTTCGTAAGGGGGTGGATGGAGGCAGCTCAAGTGCATGATCCGGTGGACGCGATTGCTGCTTTTATGGCGCAAGTTAATCGTGGACGATTGCGAGAGTTGGTGCGCAATCCCTTGATGGCAACAATTCTCTGTCAACTCCACGCAGCCAACCCTAACTACCCTCTCCCTAGGGGTAGGTACGGCGCCTATCAGCGTTTTTATGACCTACTGAAAGACAGGTTCTATGATTGTTCGCCAGCAGGCATAAATAGTCAGCTGGCCAGCCAGCTCAACCGCTATGGGAGTCAGGCTAGAAACGCCATAAGCGACCTCCCTGGAGCGATTTTAGATGTGCTCGGCAGCCTTGCTTTGAGGTTGCAGCATGAACGCGTCTCGGGTTCTCTTGAGCTTGTCAAGAAGTACGTATCTCACCTACGTCCTAGAGACATGCCGGCTAGTAGGTGGGAATCTCTCATGGCGCAAGTACTACGCCGTACGGGTCTCGTTGTGGTGCGCGGGGAGGAGCTCGATTTTGTTCACCAGACCCTTAGGGAATTTTTAGCGGCAAAACATGCCGCCGAGAACCGAAAGCGGAGCGAGGAGGAGTTTCTCAAGCTAGGAAAAGACGGGCGTCACTTGCCTTCATACCTCACTTCATACGATCGTTTCTTGATTGCTGCCTGGGTCCTAGAGGACTGCGCTCCCCGAGGGCTCTCCGAACTACTAATGCAGCTCTCTACGCACTACAGTTCGGCTGCTGGTATCTCGGAGCTGATTCGCGACGAGGTTGATCTCGGTTCGGACATCCGCGAAGCTACCGCACGCACACTATACAAAATGGCCAACGGTCGCAATCTATCGACCACCATTGCTGCTGCGGAAAACCTGGCGTCTGTAGACATTTCCTCTGCTGTCGAAGTCTTAGCGGTCGTCCTTAAGAATCCAAGGATCAGTTTCGTAGATCGGGCGCTCCTGTCTAAGAAGCTTATTGAGTTTGACCCCATGAGAGCGGTCGACACATTCGCTGAATTGGCAATGACTCGGCGGCTAAATATTATGTTTCGCGATTACGCATCTGATTATCTTGTAGGTCTCGATCAGGGCCGGGCTGCATCTGTCATTGCTGACATGATTAGGGAGCGTGGAGGTAATTTCCATGAATTGATTGTGTTGAGTAGGAAGCTGGCAAGACTCGACGGTGCTCTCGCTGCCAATCTACTCTCTAGTAGAATTCAGACGTACAATTGGAGTGAGAAGCGGCGAAGTTTGCTTGTGAGTGAGCTGTCTGAAATTCGCTCCCTCGTGGTGGGCGTATAGGGCTTGTTGTTTGGATCGTGGCGCATTCTGCAGATCCCTGGGACCCATTTAGAGTGGTTTGTGCTCTGCTCGTGTTCGGCCGTGTGGGATCGGTACTCCGAACGCTGTCATTTGTTCTGGGTTTACGTGGGTTACCTGGAGCGATAGTTTTGCCGTGTGGCTACCAACGATGAGCGGTCGCGGTGGGTCGTGCATGGTGAGCGGCTGATCTATGACAACCGGTGGATCCGGCTGGGCCTGGTGGACGTCGAGATCCCGGATGGGGAGCGGTTCGAGCATCACGCGGTGCTCTGGACCGGGCCGCTATCGCCGTGGTGGTCGACGAGCAACAGCGGGTGTTGATGATGTGGCGGCATCGGTTTCTGTTCGACCGGTGGGGCTGGGAGCTGCCGGGTGGCCTGGTCGACGCGGGGGAGGATCCGATGACGACGGCGGCCCGGGAGGTGGAGGAGGAGACCGGGTACCGGGTCAAGGAGATCGAGCACCTGGTGACCTATCAGCCGATGGCCGGCATGGTCGACTCCGAGCACAACCTGTACCTCGCCCGCGGTGCCGAACTGGTGAAGGAGCCCAGCGGGGAGATCGAGGCGGACCTGATCGAGTGGGTTCCGATGAAGGAGATCCCGGACATGATCGCCCGGGGCGACATCTGGACCTCGGGCACGTTGGTCGGTCTGTACGCGGCCCAGGATCGGCTCAGCGTAGAGCGCGGGTAAGTCGCTGGCTGAGTTCGTCGATGCGCAGACGTTCCCATCCCGCCGGAACTGGTGAAGATCCTGCGGACACACCTAGACACCTTCAGGACGGCGAGGGATGGCCGGCTGTTCCGGACGAGGACGGATGGCGTGATCTCGGGCTCGGCGTACGCGAAGATCTGGAAGCAGGCCCGCAGCTATGCCTTTACTCCCGAGCAGGTCGCCTCGCCGCTCGCGGCCCGGCCGTACGACCTGCGCCACGCGGCCGTGTCCCTTTGGCTGAACGCAGGTGTCCACGCTCCGGAGGCGGCTGAGCGCGCCGGTCACGGCGTGGACGTCATGCTGCGCGTCTACGCCAAGTGCATCGACGGACAACGCGAGATCGCCAACCAGCGTATAGAGGGCGCTCTGGCCTCATAAGTAATCAATCGCGAAATACTGGTCTGGTGGAACTTTCCCCCGAGCTCAGGAATCGTCTGGCTGAGCTGAGGGGTGATCTCCTCTGGGGTCGCCTCTCCGGGACCGCGCCGGAGGCCGGTTGGCTGGCCTGCGAACTGATCGAAGCGGGTCTGGACTCTCCAGAAGTGTGGGAGTTGGCAGGCTATGCGCTGTCCATCGGAGCAATGACCGAAGTTGAGCCGCTCATCGCGAGGTGATGACGGAGAGCGGCTTCCCACCCATCGAGGTTCA
>NZ_JBFAOO010000231.1:0-10652 GCF_040675265.1 Microbispora sp. NPDC049633 | reverse complement strand
CCGCGCGCGCCCGTCCGTGCCCGTGCCCGCCGGGACGGGCATGGCCCGTCCGCCGGACTCGCGCCCGGTGCTCACCGCCATCGCGCCCAGCCAGGCGAGGGTCGCGACCGCGATCGCCACCACCGCTGCGAGCACCAGCACCGCCACCGCCGCCAGGGAGACCACGGCTCCCAGCAGCTCCACCATTGAGATTCCTCCAGAGGTCGACCCCGATTACGGCACTCCGGCGGCCGGTGGAAGACCACCCGCCACATGAGGGAACGGAAATTGCCGGATATTGGTGCCTTGCCCCGTTTGGATGACCCTCATACCTTACTGATCGGCCACCGGGGGCCTGCCCATGGGCAGGCCGTCGAGTCTGCGCAGGATCACGCCCTCCCGCAGCGCCCACGGGCAGATCTCCAGCACCGGCAGCTCGAACAGGTCCATCGCGGCGTCCGCGACGACCGCGCCGGCGAGAAGCTGCGCGGCCCGTCCGGCGGACACGCCCGGAAGCTCCGCCCTGCGGGCCGCCGGCATCGCCGCCAGCCGGGCCGTCCACTCGACCAGGTCCTCGTGCGCCAGCGTCCGCTTGACGTACGGGCCCTCGCCCGACGAGGCCGCCCCCGCGATGCGCGCGAGCTGGCGGAAGGTCTTGGACGTGGCGACCGCGTGGTCGGGCCTGCCGTACCTGGCGACCGCCCCGGCGGTCCGCCCGATCTCGGTGCGCACGTGCCGGCGCAGCGCGCGGAGCTCCTCCGGGCCGGGCGGGTCGGCGGTGAACCAGTCGCGGGTGAGCCGTCCCGCCCCGAGCGGGAGAGAGACCGTGACGTCGGGCTCCTCGTCGATGCCGGAGGCGATCTCCAGCGAGCCGCCCCCGATGTCGGTCACCAGCAGCCGCCCGGAGGACCAGCCGAACCAGCGGCGCACGGCCAGGAACGTCAGCCTGGCCTCGTCGTCCCCCGACAGCACCTGGATGTCCACCCGCGTGTCGGCCTTGATCTGGGCCAGCACGTCCTCGCCGTTCACCGCGTCGCGCACCGCCGAGGTGGCGAAGGCGACCAGGTCCTCCACGCCCTTGTCCTCGGCGATGCGGGCCGCTTCACGCACGAAGGCTCCGAGCCGCGCCGCGCCCTCCTCGCTGAGCCGGTCGCCGCCGACGAGATGCTCGGCCAGCCGCAGCTCCTCCTTGTGGGAGAACGCGGGGAGGGGCCGGGCACCCTGATGCGCGTCCATCACCAGCAGGTGCACCGTGTTGGAACCGACGTCCAGGACTCCGAGTCGCATGCTCCCGACGGTACCGCCCGCCCGGGCAAGATCCTCGCCTCCCGGCCTCACTCGGGTCCTCACTGGGCCCCTCAGTGGGGGCCTCACTCGGGCGCGACGTCCACGAGCACCTTGCCGACCACGCCCGACTCGACCGCGTCGTGGGCGTCCGCCGTACGCTCCAGCGGGTAGTGGTGGAGGGGCAGCCCGGCCTCCTCCCCCACCCGCAGCGCGCCCGCCTCCACCGCCGCGCGCACGTCGGCCACGGCGGCGTCCTTGGCGGCCTCGGGCACCGTGTAGACGAGGACGAACTGGTAGCGGACGTTGCGGGTGAACAGCCCGCGGACCGGCAGCGTGACCTCGTCTCCCCCGTTGTTCGCGTACACCGCGACCACCCCCTGCGGCGCGGTGACCGCCGCGTCGAGCGCGGCGTTGGGCGCGGGCGCGACCTCCACGACGATGTCGGCGCCGCCGGGGGCGACGCCGCGGATCTCCGCCACCGGATCGCCGGTGCGGTAGTTCACGACGTGGTGCGCCCCCGCGGCCCGGGCCAGCGCAGCCTTCTCCGGCCCGCTGACGGTGGCCACCACGGTCGCCCCGGCCCAGCGGGCGAGCTGGATCGCGGCGTTGCCCACGGCGCCGGCGCCGCCCGCGACCAGGACGGTCCTGCCGTCGAGGGCCCCGGGGGCGAGCCGGTCCGGCCCGCCGTCGGCCACGGTCAGGCAGCGGTGCGCGGTCAGCGCGGGGATGCCGAGACTCGCGCCGAGGTCGAGGGAGGCCCCGTCCGGCAGCGGCACGACCTGCCGCTCGGGCAGCACGACGTACTCCTGGGCGGTGCCGTCCGGCCTCCCCCAAGCGGCCTCCCACAGCCACACGCGGTCCCCCGGGGACACCCCCGTCACGCCCGGTCCGGCGGCGTCCACGATCCCGGCGCCGTCCTGGTCGGGCACGACCTCGGGATGGCTCAGCGTGCCGCGCCGCGCCTTCCAGTCGGTGGGATTGACCCCGGACCGCACCACCCGTACGCGGACTTCGCCGGGTCCCGGCTCGGGCACCGGCCGCTCGGCCACGCGCAGGACTCCGCTGTCACCGGTCTCGGAATACACGATCGCTCTTATAGGAGCG
Organism: Microbispora sp. NPDC049633; assembly: GCF_040675265.1. Classification (NCBI taxonomy): domain Bacteria; kingdom Bacillati; phylum Actinomycetota; class Actinomycetes; order Streptosporangiales; family Streptosporangiaceae; genus Microbispora; species Microbispora sp. NPDC049633. The sequence goes on along the minus strand of NZ_JBFAOO010000231.1, from coordinate 8,282 downwards.
GTAAGCGCCCGGTCCGCGCGGCTATTCCGGTTCGGCCATTTCCTCCGGGGTAGTTGCAGGCCGATCGGGCGAGGGAGTGCGATGGCATGAGCGTCAGGCAGAGGTATGGGGGTCTGTCCGGCGGACGACCCGGTGACAGGCTCGGCGGCGCCGGGGGCGGCTGGTCGCGGGACTGGTCGGGAAGCTGGGCCGGAGGCTGGGCCGGGGGCCGCTTCGGCCGGCGGTTCGGGCGCAGGGGCAGGCGCCTGCGGGCCACGGCCAGGGACGCCTTCGGCTGGCAGCAGCTGCGTCCCGGCCAGCAGGAGGCGATGGAGCTCCTGCTCGCCGGACGCGACGTGCTGCTGGTGATGCCGACCGGCGGCGGCAAGTCGGCCGTCTACCAGGTGCCCGGGTTGCTCCTGGAGGGCCCGACGGTCATCGTGTCGCCGCTCATCGCCCTGCAGCGCGACCAGGTCATGGGCCTGCTCAAGGCGGGGGCCGCGGGCGCGGTCGCGGTCAACTCGGCCGGCTCGGTCGAGGCGGGCCTCGACCAGGTCAGCGCGGGCGACGCCGAGTACGTGTTCCTGTCGCCGGAGCAGCTCGCCAAGCCCGAGGTGGTCGAGCGGCTGGCCGCGGCCCGGCCGTCGCTGATCGCCGTGGACGAGGCGCACTGCGTGTCCGCCTGGGGCCACGACTTCCGGCCGGAGTACCTCCGGCTCGGCAAGGTCATCGAGCGTCTCGGTCATCCTCCGGTGATCGCGATGACGGCCACGGCCGCGCCGACCGTGCGCGAGGAGATCATCGAGTCGCTCGGCCTGACCGGGGCGCAGCAGATCGTCCGGGGATTCGACCGGCCCAACCTCAACCTCGAGGTCCACCGGTTCACCGACGACGACGACAAGCGCACGAGCCTGGCCGACCACGCCGCCGGGCTGGACGGCGTCGGGCTGGTATACGTGGCGACCCGGCGCCAGGCCGAGGAGTACGCGGAACTGCTGAAGGAGCGGGGCCGCCGGGCGGAGGCGTACCACGCGGGGATGAAGTCGAAGGATCGCCGCCGCATCCACGAACGGTTCCAGGACGACGACCTCGACACCGTCGTGGCGACCTCGGCGTTCGGGATGGGCATCGACAAGCACGACGTGCGCTACGTGCTGCACGCCGCGCCCCCCGAGTCGCTCGACGCGTACTACCAGGAGATCGGCCGGGCGGGCCGGGACGGGAACCCGGCCGACGCCGTGCTGTTCTACCGGACCGAGGACCTGGGGCTGCGCAAGTTCTTCTCCGGGGGCCGGGCGGACGAGAACCTGATGCGGCGGATCGCGACGCTGGTCCACGAGCACGGCGGCGAGGTGGCCGCCGCCGACCTGCGCGAGCTCCTCGACATCGGGGCGGCCAGACTGACCTCGCACGTCAACCTGCTGGAGCGGGCCGGCGCCTTCGAGGTCTCCCACGGCGGCGCCCTGCGCTACGCGCCGGACGGCCCGTCGCCGGACGAGGCCGCCGCCCGCGCGGCGGAGATCGACGACATCCGGCACCGGATGGAGGACTCCCGGCTGGAGATGATGCGCGGCTACGCCGAGACCACCGGCTGCCGGCGCCGGTTCCTGCTGGAGTACTTCGGCGAGCCGTACGAGCGGTCGTGCGGCGACTGCGACACCTGCCGCTCCGGGACCGTGACCCCGCCGGAGGCCGGCGACGGGCCGTTCCCCATGCACGCGGACGTACGGCACGCGGAGTGGGGGCACGGGATCGTGATGAGCCGTGAGCAGGACCGGATCACGGTGCTGTTCGACTCCGTGGGCTACAAGACGCTGGCGCTCGGCGTGGTCGACGAGCTGCTCGAAGTGGTCTGACGGACCTTGCGGTCCGCCAGACCCGCTGGGCAATCATTACCGATCGTGGCCTTGATCCCACTTGCAGTGGTTTCACCACCTGTTGAGACTCGAAGACGGAGGTCGTGAGTTCGGGGGTGGGACCGGTGCGTGAGGGAGTCAGTACCAGGGAGACGTGGCCGTTCGAGTGCCTGCACTGCCTGCGGGTCTGGGAGGAGGAGTACGTCGTCCACCGCAGGGACGACGAGCACGGCAACGACGTCGTCGTGTGGACCCGGGAGGGCGTGGCCGTGCAGCCGCCCTGGTCGGGGATGACCTGCCCCGGGTGCGGCTGCGGGACCGTGACCACGTTCCCCACCGGCTACCTGGCGCACCATCCGGAGATCGCGCTCGGCCGTCCGGCTCTGGAGATGCCCGCGGAGGAGGAGTCCTCCCGAGGCGGATGGTGGTTCACGTCGCACGGCCTGATCACGCTCGTGCTCCTGCTGCCGGCCGGTCTCGGCCTGTACGAGAGGATCACGGCGCGCTGAGCCGCCCCGCCCAGGAGTTCGCGGACGTCACCCGAGGATTCCGAGGCCGCGCGGGAGGGTGCCGGTGCCCGGGTGGGGCGTTGTCCACAGGTGGCACGAGGGGACCCGGCGGATCCGGCAGAATGAGAGCCCTCCCGGAAGAAGGCGGATCAGGATCGTGACGACGTCCATTCAGCAGCGGATCGCCGAAGAGCTCGGCGTGCGCGAGAGCCAGGTCACCGCGGCCGTCGACCTGCTCGACGGCGGGGCGACGGTGCCGTTCATCGCCCGCTACCGCAAGGAAGCCACCGGTGCGCTCGACGACGCTCAGCTGCGCACGCTGGAGGAGCGGCTGCGTTACCTGCGCGAGCTGGAGGAGCGGCGGGCGGCCATCCTCGACTCGATCCGCTCCCAGGGCAAGCTCGACGAGGCCCTGGAAGCGCGGATCATGGAGGCCGACTCCAAGGCCCGGCTGGAGGACATCTACCTGCCCTTCAAGCCCAAGCGCCGGACCAAGGCGCAGATCGCCAGGGAGGCGGGGCTGGAGCCGCTGGCGGACGCGCTGCTGGCCGACCCGTCGCTGGACCCCCAGGCGACCGCGGAGGGATACGTACGCGAGGGCGTGGCCGACGCCACCGCGGCGCTGGAGGGCGCCAGGGCCATCCTGGTCGAGCGCTTCGCCGAGGACGCCGACCTCATCGGCGACCTGCGGGAGCGGATGTGGTCCCGAGGCCGGCTCGTCTCCCAGGTGCGGGAGGACAAGCAGGAGTCCGGGGCCAAGTTCTCCGACTACTTCGACTTCTCCGAGCCCTTCACCCGGCTACCCTCGCACCGCATCCTCGCGATGTTCCGGGGCGAGAAGGAGGAGGTGCTCACGCTCACCCTCGATCCGGAGGCCGAGGAGCCGAACGACTACGAGGCGCGGATCGCGCGGCGTTTCGGCATCTCCGACCAGGGCCGTCCGGCCGACAAGTGGCTGCTCGACACCGTGCGCTGGGCCTGGCGGACGCGCGTCCTCGTCCATCTGGGCATCGACCTGCGCACCCGGCTGTGGCAGGCGGCCGAGGAGGAGGCCGTGCGGGTGTTCGCGGCCAACCTGCGCGACCTGCTGCTCGCCGCTCCCGCCGGGGCGAGGCCGACGATGGGCCTCGACCCGGGCCTGCGCACCGGGGTGAAGGTCGCGGTCGTGGACGGCACCGGCAAGGTCGTGGCCACCGAGACGATCTACCCGCACGAGCCCAGGCGGCAGTGGGACCAGTCACTCGCGGTGCTGGCCCGGCTGGCCGCCGAGCACAAGGTGGAGCTGGTCGCGATCGGCAACGGCACCGCGTCGCGGGAGACCGACAAGCTCGCCGCCGAGCTGGTCAAGCACATGCCGAACCTCACGAAGATCATGGTTTCGGAGGCCGGGGCCTCGGTGTACTCCGCGTCGGCCTACGCCTCGCAGGAACTGCCCGGTCTCGACGTCTCGCTGCGCGGCGCGGTATCGATCGCACGGCGGCTGCAGGACCCGCTGGCCGAGCTGGTCAAGATCGACCCCAAGTCCATCGGCGTCGGCCAGTACCAGCACGACGTGTCCGAGGTGAAGCTGTCGCGCTCGCTCGACGCGGTGGTGGAGGACTGCGTGAACGCGGTGGGCGTGGACGTCAACACCGCGTCCGCCCCGCTGCTGACCCGGGTCTCCGGCATCAGCGCAGGACTGGCGGAGAACATCGTCGCGCACCGGGACGCCAACGGGCCGTTCCGCTCCCGGACCGGCCTGAAGGGCGTGCCGCGGCTCGGGCCGAAGGCGTTCGAGCAGTGCGCGGGCTTCCTGCGCATCCCGGGCGGCGACGACCCGCTTGACGCCTCCAGCGTCCACCCGGAGGCATATCCGGTGGTGCGCCGCATCCTCGACTTCAGCAAGAGCGACCTGCGCACGCTGATCGGCAACACCTCGGCGCTCCGCACGCTGAAGCCGTCCGACTTCGTCGACGACACCTTCGGCCTGCCGACCGTCACCGACATCCTCAAGGAACTGGAGAAGCCGGGCCGCGACCCCCGTCCGGCGTTCAAGACCGCCACCTTCAAGGACGGCGTCGAGAAGCCCTCCGACCTGTCTCCCGGCATGATCCTGGAGGGCATCGTCACCAACGTCGCCGCGTTCGGCGCGTTCGTCGACATCGGCGTGCACCAGGACGGCCTCGTCCACGTGTCCGCGATGTCGAACTCGTTCGTGAAGGACCCGCGTGAAGTGGTCAAGCCCGGCGACATCGTCCGGGTCAAGGTGCTCGACGTCGATCTCCAGCGCAAGCGCATCTCGCTCACGCTGCGCCTGGACGACGAGACGACGGGCAACGGCCGCAGGGGCGGGCCGGACGGCGAGGCCCGGGGCGACCGGCAGGGCGGCCGGCGCGGCCAGCCGCGCCAGAACGCTCCCCGTCAGAACCAGGGTGGCCAGAACCAGGGAAGCAGGGGCGGGTCGGGCCGCGGCAACGGGCGGGGCTCGGGCGGCGCGCCGCAGGGCGGCGCCATGGCCGAGGCCCTGCGCCGGGCCGGCCTCGCCGACCCCGGCTCCGGCGACCGCCGCTCCCGCTGACGGCCCCCCGGTCCACTGCCTGCTCGTATCCCGTTCCGGTGGCCGCGGCCCGCGCCCGTTATCGCCACGGCGAGCGGGTGGCCGGGGCGTGCCGCCGCGGGGCCGCGGCCTGGACGCGTGCCGTACTGGTCCCGGCCGGTCGGTCCTGCCCGGCCCGTACGGGCCGTGCGCGGCGACGTCGGCGGGACTCGCGTACGCGGACGTGAGTGTCATGGGGTCTCCTCGACGCGGTGCCGGCGCATCCGCTGGACGCCCTCGCCTGGGGCGTAGGGCAAGCCTCGGCTCGGTGAGGTGAGCGCCGCCCCGGCGACCGCCGGGGGACGATGACGGCCGCAGGTGCTGTGGAGGCAAGGGCGAGCATGGCCCCCTCATCCTCGGCGGCCCCCACGGTGCCGCAGCGAACCCCGCCGACGGCCCGGGCTCCAGGGAGAACGAACAGCGGCAGCGAAATGCCCCGCGAGGCCGTGGACGCGGGGCACAGGGTGATCAGGCTCGACAGACGGTCGTCTTCGTCACTACTGCTGTTGTTGCTGTTGCTGCTGCTGTCCCTGTTGCTGCTGTTGCTGCTGCTGTTGCTGCTGTTGCTGTTGCTGTTGCTGTTGCTGTTGCTGCTGCTGCTGCTGCTGTTGCTGTTGCTGTTGCTGTTGCTGTTGCTGTTGTTGCTGCTGCTGCTGCTGTTGCTGTTGCTGTTGCTGTTGCTGTTGCTGTTGCTGTTGTTGCTGCTGTTGCTGTTGCTGTTGCTGCTCCGGACGCAGGCGCTCACGATGGCGCCTGCGGCAGTCGCCGCCCGGACAGTCCCCCGTCGTCGACGACGGCCGGATGACGTGTTCGGTCGTGCCGGAGGCGTTGGCGGGCTGCGTCTGCATCGTGACAGGGACGACGAGGGCCGAAGCCGTAATGACGGCAGCAGCCATTGCGCTCTTGAACATGGGTATTCCCTCCGTTGGCTCCGCGTGGTGAAAAGGCGGACGACGTCCGAACGCACGGAGTTCGAATCGATCCATCGAACCTTGGATCTGGACCCTGATTTCACGCTAGAGGCACCAAACGCCCCAGTCACCCATCAGGGAGCAAACAAGCACTGGTGACACCAGAAAGCGCGTAGCACTGTATGCGCCCAATTGGAACGTCGTTTGGTCCCTCGTACCGGTGTGAACTCCAGCCGCCGGTTCGCTCAGAGATCCGCGCCGGGGCCGTCGGCGGCCGGAGCGAGCAGGTCCTCCAGAACGGCGGCGAGGGCGGCGACCCCGGCGAGGCAGTCGGCCTCCTCGGCGTGCTCGTACGGCGAGTGCGAGACACCTGTGGGGTTGCGGACGAACAGCATGGCCGCCGGGACCTCCCCGGCGAGGATTCCGGCGTCGTGCCCCGCCCCCGTGGGCAGCACGGGCGCGCCGCCGAGGACGCGCGCGACGCGGTCACGCAGTGGCGCGTCGAAGTCCACGACCGCCGTGTAGGACTCCCGGGTCACCTCGGCAGCCCCGGCCGCCCGGGCCGTCTCCTCGACGAGGCTGTCCAGCAGGGCGGCGTCGGGAGCCCGGCAGTCGAGCCACGCGGTGACCAGCGACGCGATCGCGTTGGTGCCGTTGGGCTCGACCCTGACCCTGCCGAAGGTGGCCAGCGCCCCCAGGCGCTCGGCGCCGGCGCGTGCGGCCAGCACGGCCGCCGCGTAAGCCGGCATGGGGTCGCGCCGGTCCTCCAGCCGGGTGGTCCCGGCGTGGTTGGCCTGCCCATGGAAGTCGAAACGCCAGCGGCCGTGCGGCCAGATCGCGGAGGCGACGCCGACCGGATGCGGCGTGCCGGCGAGGTGACGGCCCTGCTCCACGTGCAGTTCCACGAACGCGCCGATCCGCGCGAGGCGCTCGTCGTCGTGCCCGGCGGCCCCCGGGTCACGCCCCGCCCGTTCCATCGCCGTCGACAGGGTGACGCCGTCCGCGTCACGCAGCGCCCCGGCCGTCTCGGGGCGGACTGCGCCGGTCATCAGCCGCGACCCCAGACAGGCCAGGCCGAACCTGGCGCCTTCCTCCTCGGTGAAGTTCACCACCGCCAGCGGCCGCTCCGGCCGCAGGCCGCGCGCCCGCAGCGCGTCGAGCGCGGCGAACGCCCCCACGACGCCCAGCGGGCCGTCGTACGCCCCGCCGTCGGGCACCGAGTCCAGGTGGGAGCCGGTCACCACGGCGTCCCCGGCCGCGGGATCGCCCAGCCAGGCCCACTGGTTGCCGTTGCGGTCGATCTCGTACGTCAGGCCTCTCTCGCTCGCCTGCCCGGCGAACCAGGCCCGGCACTCGGCGTCCGCCGCCGTCCAGGCGTGCCTGCGGTACCCGCCCGTCGCGTCGTACCGGCCGACGGGCAGCAGGTCACGCCACATGCGGCGGAAGCCGTCCGCCACCTCCTCGGGCAGGACCCGCGCCGCTCCCTCAGGCATCGGCGTCCGCATCGGCCCGCCCCTCCCCGATCTCGACCGGCTGGGTCATCGGGACGCGTACGCCCCGCTCGCGGGCGACCTCGGCGGCCCGGTCGTACCCGGCGTCCACGTGCCGGATCACACCCATGCCGGGGTCGTTCGTCAGCACCCGGCGGATCTTCTCCCCCGCCAGCGGCGTGCCGTCGGCGACGGTGACCTGTCCGGCGTGGATGGAACGGCCGATGCCGACCCCGCCGCCGTGGTGGATCGACACCCAGGACGCGCCGGAGGCCACGTTGACCATGGCGTTGAGCAGCGGCCAGTCGGCGATCGCGTCGGAGCCGTCGAGCATGCCCTCCGTCTCCCGGTAGGGCGAGGCGACCGAGCCGCAGTCGAGATGATCGCGGCCGATCACGATGGGAGCGGAGATCTCCCCGGAGGCGACGAGGTCGTTGAACCGCTCGCCGGCCCGGTCGCGCTCGCCGTATCCCAGCCAGCAGATCCGCGCGGGCAGGCCCTGGAAGCGCACCCGCTCCCCCGCCATCCTGATCCACCGGGCCAGCGGCTCGTTGTCCGCAAAGAGATCGAGGATCGCGCGGTCGGTCGTCGCGATGTCGGCCGGGTCGCCGGACAGCGCCGCCCACCGGAACGGGCCCTTCCCCTCGCAGAACAGCGGCCGGATGTAGGCGGGCACGAACCCGGGGAAGTCGAACGCCCGCGCGTACCCGGCGAGGCTCGCCTCGCCCCTGATCGAGTTTCCGTAGTCGAACACCTCCGCGCCGGCGTCCTGGAAGCCGACCATCGCCTCGACGTGCCGGGCCATCGACTCGCGGGCCCGGTGGGTGAACCCCTCGGGGTCCTTGCGCGCGAGCGCGGCCATGTCCTCGAACGCGACGCCGAGCGGCAGGTAGGCCAGCGGGTCGTGCGCGCTCGTCTGGTCGGTCACGACGTCGATCTCCGCGCCCCGGGCCAGCAGGGCG